>CACZRJ010000159.1 GCA_902783535.1 uncultured Ruminococcus sp.
CGCAGTTCCGCGTAAGTGATCTGTTCGACCGTCTTCGGCCCGCTGACGATCCGCGGGTCGGCCGTCAGAACGCCGGGCACGTCCGTCCAGTTCTCGTAAAGCGACGCTTCCAGGCAGCCGGTCAGATATGCGCCGGTGATGTCTGAGCCGCCGCGGGAGAAGAGGCAGATGTCCCCGTTCGAATAACTCCCGTAGAACCCCGGAACGACGTAGGAGCCGAACGGATCGCAGGAAGACCGGATGCGTTTTTCCGTTTCCTCCTCGTCCACCGTTCCGTCGTAGGAGAACCGGATGAGGTCCTTCGCGTCCAGGAATGTGAATCCGATGTATTCGCTCAGCAGTTTGGCGGAAAAGAATTCGCCGCGGCTGATCAGATAGTTCTGGTCCATCTGTTTGGACAGTTCCGCCTTCAGTGCGTCAAGCTCCGACTTCACCCCGGTAATGCCCAGATCCTCCGCGATCTCGGCATAGCGGCCGGAGATCATGTTCCAGATGTCGTCGTAGGGAACGCCGTACTGCAGATGCATGTAGAGCGTGTAAAGCAGGTCCGTGACCTTGTTGTCTCCAGAAAACCGCTTTCCGGGCGCCGAGACGACGATCACGCGCCGCTCGGGGTCGGCGCGGACGATCTCCGCGACTTTTCTGTACTGTTTGGCGTCCGCCATGGACGTCCCGCCGAATTTTGCAACGATCATTGATGACACCTCAACTTTCCATGGGCGCGCGGGCGGCCGCCGCAAGCAGCACGTCCGCCATGCCCTCTTTTTCACACACGCCGGAAAAACGGACAGGTCTGGTCCGCAGTCCGTCCAGCGGCTCGGGGATCTGCAGCGCGGAGATTTCGGACAGTCTGTCCAGCGCCCGGAAGCCGTCCGCTTTCTCGCCCGTCAGCGCGAACAGCACGTCGGGCGCGAATTTGAACGGGCTGGCGGTGGAAACGAGGACCGTCTTTCTTCCGCTTTCGGCACCGGAGCGGCGCTTTTCCAGAACGGACAGTCCGACCGCCGTATGCGGATCGATCAGCATTCCTTTTTCAGAGAACGCTTTCCGGATGGCCTCGAACGCATCCCGGTCGGACGCGGAACCGCATCCGAACGTTTCGCTCAGGCGTTTTCTCATTTCTTCCGGGATCCGGTAATATCCTTCGGCGTTCAGACGCTCCATCCAGTCGCGGACGCGCTCGGCGTCTCCTCCGGACTCCAGAAACAGAAGCCGCTCCAGATTGGAGGAGATCAGAATGTCCATGGAAGGCGAAGCGGTCTTTCTGAATTCGCGTCTGCGGTCGTAGACGCCCGTTTCGAAGAAATCCGTCAGCACGCGGTTCTCGTTGGACGCGCAGACGAGCTTCCCGACGGGGCATCCCATCCTTCGGGCGATGCAGCCGGCCAGAATGTTCCCGAAATTGCCTGTCGGAACGACGAAATCCACCGGTTCGCCGTTTTGCGAGATCTTCGCGCTCGCGTAAGCGTAATATACGATCTGCGGAAGAAGGCGTCCCCAGTTGATGGAGTTCGCGGAAGACAGCCTGACGTTTTCTTTGCCGAGCGTCTTTGTCAGACGTTCGTCGCGGAACAGTTTCTTGACTCCGGTCTGCGCGTCGTCGAAGTTTCCCTTCACCGCGGTCACGCAGACGTTGTTTCCCTCCTGGGTTCGCATCTGCAGCTCCTGCACCGCGCTCACGCCGCCCGCGGGATAAAAGACGAAGACGCGGATACCGGGTTGGTCGCGGAATCCCTCCAGCGCGGCTTTTCCCGTGTCGCCGGACGTCGCGGTCACGATCCAGCTTTCCTCGTCCTCACGTCCGGGAACAGCCTTCCTGCATAGCGGAAGCAGCCGCGGGAACAGCTGCAGCGCCATGTCCTTGAAAGCGCAGGTCGGCCCGTGCCAGAGTTCGAGAACGGAAAGACCGTCGTCGTATGGCCGGATAAAGACGGGTTCCGGCCCGTCGAAGCGCGCGTAAGCGTCGGAAACGGCTTTTTTCAGTTCCGGCGTGGGAAACGCGTCTTCGGAAAGATATTTTCTCAGAATCAGGTTCGCAGCATCCTCATAGCGGGCGGAGGCAAGCGCTTTCAGCTCGCCTGCGTCAAGCGCGGGGATCGTTTCCGGAAGATACAGTCCGCCGTCAGGCGCCGGTCCGGCAAGGATCGCCTCCTGCGCGGATACGGCCGGAGAAAGGCCTCTTGTGCTGATATATTCCATTGTTTATTCCTCCGTGGAAGCAACTGTCGCACCGTCCGGCGAGACGGGCATGATCAGGATCTTTGCGCGAATGCTTTCCTCCCGGAATCCGGATGCCCATGCGTCCGCGATCCGTTCCGCGGACGCCCTGTCGGGTGCGAAGGAAATGACGGACGGACCTGCGCCGGAGATCATGCAGCACAGCGCGCCGCATTCCTTTCCGGTGCGAAAGAGCCTGTCCAGATACGGCATGAACTTTTTTCTGGGCGGCGTGAACAGCAGGTCTTCGGAAGCGGCCGACAGGCGGCCGAGACTTCCGTTCTGCAAGGCGGCCGTCATCATGCAGGCGCGCTGCACCTGCGCGACGGCGTCCTTCAGCGGAACGGATTCCGGCAGAGCCGCGCGCGCGTCCTTCGTTCTCAGCTCGAAGTCCGGTACGGCAACGACGGCGAGCACGTCCGGGCAGCGCAGGCTCTCACACAGAACGCGACCGTCCGTAGATATCATGGATGCGCAGACGCCTCCGAGCAGGGCCGGAGCCGCGTTGTCCGGATGTCCTTCGATCTCCGTCGCGGCGGACAGGACCGTCTTTGCGTCCGGACGGACTCCGAGGACCTCGAATCCGCCGAGAATGCCCGCAAGAGTGGCGGCGGCGGACGACCCGAGCCCTCTGGACATCGGAATCTCCGAGTGAACGGTCACCCTGAGCGGAGGCAACGATTTCCCGGTCCGTTTTTCCGCGGCGCTCATTCCCCTGAGGATCAGGTTGTCGTCGTCATCCGGCATGAACGTGATCCCGTCGCCGGCATCGAAAACAAATGTGAATCGTCTTCCGTCAAACGGAGCGGGAAGCGTTTCGAACTCGGCTTCCAGGAACAGCGGAAAAGCCGCGCCGAGACAGTC
>CACZRJ010000160.1 GCA_902783535.1 uncultured Ruminococcus sp.
AATGCGCTCAGATATGTCATCAAGGGTTCCGAAAACCATATCGCCGCTACGCTGTTCAAACTGGCCGGTGAACAGGCAACGTTGAGCCTGATCATTGCGGATCAGATCATCAAAGAAATCGATGAGGAAACGATGCGGGAATACCGGAACGAAGCCTATGATATCATCCGGCAACGGCACGGCATTTTCACGTTTCCTGATGCGTACGAGAACGCAAAAGAGATTGCGGAGAGTGGAGATGATTGACGCGCAGCATCACTCCTCCCCCGCCATAAAAGCGGCGCAGTGATCCCGCCTTAGTGATTCCTGACGGTTAATCCGGAGAATACCTGGCCGGCGAAATGCCGGAAGGATTCAGATCAACTGAAACATATACCCAAAACATATTATCGGACAGCAAATGAAAAAAGAACTGAAGGACAACACTGCAGGGCAAAGATTTAAAGAAGAAATAGTCAAAGTCAACCAACCGTTGTCCGTTTCATCCTGCGGCGCTTCAATTCTTTTTTCGACCATTCGATGCCGGAAAGGCATCGGGAAAGAACGGGTATATGACAGATCAAAACCGTAAAAACTTCGACGAACTCCCCCTGTATATGAACGTTCCGGATATGGCAAAGCTTCTCGGAATCTCCGAGTCTTCCGGATACGCGCTCGTTCACGAAAAAGGATTTCCCGCGTTTCGTATCGGGTCACGCATCGTGATTGAACGCGACAAACTGAAAGCCTGGATCGAACGCCGTTTGCAGGAAGGAGTTGTGTCTTAAATGATAATTTTTCAGAATTACCGTATTGTCTCTGGACTTTCGGAAGCCTTCCCGATATGGTGTTGTGAGGAGGGCCGAGTCTATGGCAACTAAACGGGCAAACGGAGAAGGATGTATCAAAAAGCGCGCTGACGGACGCTGGGAGGGCAGGATCGTCGTCGGTCATAAAACCGACGGAAAGCCCATAACCAAATCCGTTTTTGCAAAAACGCAGAAAGAACTCCTCCCGAAAATGAGGCGCATGATCGAATCGTACCGCGGCGCCGAGCTGACCGAAGACAGCAATATGACGGTATCCGAATGGTTCGATAAATGGTTTGCGGAATACGCGGAACCAAAACTCAGGCAGTCAACGCTGGAATCATACCGGCATTACCGGAACCAGATCTGCCGGTTCATCGGCGGCAAACCGCTCAAATCCGTAACAACTGCCGACTGTCAGCGAATGTACAACACGCTGAAGAAGAGCGGCCGGCAGACGGGAGTAAAACTCTACGGCAAGGGACTGTCCGACGCCTCTGTTTTCTCAGTTCACCTTCTTCTCCACGAAGCAATGGAACATGCCAGGCAGAAAAAACTGATCGCAGTCAATCCGACAGTAGGAACAGTGTTTCCGAAGAAGAGATCTGCCGAAATGAAAATCCTGAACGAATCGCAGCTGGACACCTATCTTGATGCGATCCGGAGCGATCCGTTCTGGCATGATTTCTTCTATCTGGAACTCACGACCGGACTCCGCCTCGGTGAGATCTGCGCTCTTTGCTGGGGAGATTTCGATCCAAAAAAAGGAACGCTGAGAGTGTCCCGCACGCTCGGTGACAGTGGAGACGTAATCGTTGTCGGAGATCCGAAAACCGATGCCGGGAAACGGCTGATCTATCTTCCCGCCAGCACTCTCGAAATGCTGACGGAGCGAATGAAAAAACGGTACAGTCAGTGGATCTTTCCCAGTCTGGACAGACCGGAGCGTCCGGTCTCAAAATCCAGCGCCTACCACCGGCACAAACGGTTTCTGCGGGACGCGGAACTGCCGAATATCCGGTTCCACGATCTGCGTCATACGTTTGCAACGCACGCGATGCGGAGCGGCGTCGACGCGAAGACCCTGTCCGGCATTCTCGGGCACACGAACGCGAGTTTTACGCTTGACACTTACACGCACGTTACAGGCGAAATGCAGCGCCGCGCGGCGGACATCGTCGGCGGTTTCATGGAAGAAATCTTCGGAAAGGAGCTGAAACCATGGGAAACAGACGAAAAAAAGGAACAGGAACCCTGATCGAACGAAAGGACGGTCGCTGGGAAGGCCGTGCCATCGTCGGCTATGACGACAACGGAAAAGGCATCACGAAAAATGTCCTCGCGCACACGAAAAGCGAATGTCAGAA
>CACZRJ010000161.1 GCA_902783535.1 uncultured Ruminococcus sp.
CCCGAAGGCGAAGATCTCCTGCTACCGCTGGGAGAAGGGATACGAGCCGGAGGCTTTCGCGCAGTTGATCTATCTCCGCGGCCTCGGTTTCTGCCTGCGGATGGAGGCGAAGGAAGAGCATCCGAAGGCGGTCTACACGCTCTACAACCAGCCCGTCTATCTGGACAGCTGCCTGGAATTCTTCGTCAACTTCCGCCCGGAGCAGCCGCGCTACATGAATTTCGAAATGAACTCGAACGGCGCGTTCCTCGCTGCCCTGCGCACAGGCAGAAAAGACAAGACGCCCATCCACGAACTGACGCGGGACCTGCCCGCCGTCCTGTCCGGAAAAGGAAACGGCTCCTGGTTCGTCAAGGCCTTCTTCCCGGATTCCTTCGTGAAGACGCTGTTCGGCCGCGACGGATTCCAAGCGGGCGACGAGTTCACCGGGAATTTCTTCAAGTGCGGCGACGAAACGCCGCAGCCGCATTACGGCATGTGGTCGCCCGTCATGACGGAGCAGCCCGATTTCCATCAGCCGTCCTATTTCGGCAGATTCAGACTGGAGGATCATTGAAAATGGCATTTCTGAACAGAAACAAAGTCGTCAGCGGCGGAACCGTCGAGCGCAGACACATCAATCTTCTCCGGATCTGCATCAACGCTTCCGTGATCCTGGCGTTCGCCGTCATCGTCCTGCAGGTCCTGTCCCTCTTCTTCCCGCCCGTGCAGGAAGAGATCGGGCTCGCGTTCGGCGCCGCGCGCCGCTCCTTCCGGCTCACGCCGGTCAGCGCGGCCGCGTTCCTCAGCATTCCGGCCATCGCGATCGTCCTGATCTGGGTCTATCTGAAGGGATATTTCAAGCGCAACACGCACGGCTCGCATCTCCGGATCTCCTACCTCGACAAGCATCCGAGGAAAAAGAACGCGAAATACTTCCATTACGCCTTCATCGCCGTCATGCTGCTCGCGTCGGCCGTTCTCGGCGTCATCAATTTCATCAAGGCCGGAAGAATCGACCCCCATACCCGCTGGGACCAGCTGATGGCGCTGATCCCCGTCGTCGTCATGGTCTTCGTTCTCGTCGGCTTCTATCTCCACACCGTCCTGATGCGGAAGCGCAAGCGCATCTACAGCCATCACTCCCATCACCATAACCAGAACACCGTCGACATCGATTCTGTCGAGGAAGTGACGGAGCCGTCTTCGCCCGAAGCGGACGCCGTTTCGGACGAGCAAAAGCCGGAAGAGTCATGAGAACGGTTTCCGTCGGTCCGAACGACGCCGGGCAGACGCTCCGGAAGTTCATGGGGAAATATTTCTCCTCGATGCCGGAGTCGCTCCTGCACAAATACATCCGCAAGAACTGCGCCGTCAGGCTGACAAACGGCAAAAAAGAAAAACTGAGCGGGGACGCCCTCCTGAACGAGGGCGACGTCCTCGCTTTCTATATCAGCGACGAATTCTTCCCGGAAAGCCGCGGAAAAGCCGCCTCCGGACAGCCGGAAATCGGAAGAGACGCCTTCCGGACGCTCGAACCGCGTCTGTCCGTCGCCTACGAGGACGGGAACATCCTGATCGCGGACAAGCCGTCCGGGCTCGTCGTACACGACAGCGCCGACGAATCCTACAACACGCTGATCAACCATATCCTGGCATATCTCTACAGAAAAGGCGAGTACCGTCCGGACGAGGAAAACGTGTTCTCGCCCGCCCTCTGCAACCGGATCGACCGGAATACGGAAGGGCTCGTCATCGCCGCGAAAAACGCGCGCGCTCTGGCCGAGATGAACCGGATGATCAAGGAACGCATGATCGACAAGCGGTATCTCGCCGCCGTCCACGGTCTGTTCGGACCGGACGAAAAGAAGGGCGAATACCGTTCCTATCTCAGAAAAGACGCGTCCACGAACACCGTCTTCACCGCGGAAGGACCGGAAGAAGGAAAGCTCGCTGTCACGCGGTACGCCGTTCTGGACGAAGACAGGGAGAGCGAACTGTCGCTGGTCGAGATCCGGCTGATGACCGGACGGACGCATCAGATCCGCGCGCAGTTCGCGTCGCACGGACATCCCCTGCTCGGCGACGGAAAGTACGCGGTCAACAAAGAAGACAGAAAGCAGGGCTTCCGGTCGCAGGCGCTCTGCGCGTACCGGCTGGAGTTCCGGCCGGACAGTTCCTTCGAGCTTCTTTCCTATCTCTCCGGTAAGTCCGTTCTGTCTCACGTGCCGGACTTCGCGTCCCGCTTCGACGGATGCGCCTTGGCATCGGGCTCCCGTCCATAGTTCCGCGATCTCGCCGACGCTCTGCGTCTTCTTTCCATCTCGCCTGCGTCCCGAAGCCAAAACCCTGGAAGTCGCTTCGAAGCTCGTCGGCAGCCACGCCCCTTGCGGACTTTCACCAAATACCGGCGGCATGCCCGTCGTAGCAGGAAATCCGGCGGTTCGTTCCGCCGGATTTCTGAATTTTTCGGAGGCTTTTGGCATGATGGCGGGTTAAGGAACCCCATGCAGAGGCCAAATGTATGAAAGATTGCGTCTTCTAAGGCGGGAAGCATCCTTGCTTCCCTTATCCGCAGAGAAGCACGGACGGCCATCAGATGAATTCCCTGTCGCGGTATTCGCACGGGTCCTCAGTATGGACGCCCTCCGTATTCGCGATACGGAGGGCGTTTGTCGAATTCGGTTTTCAGTTCCACTGGCCGTCCGCCATCGCTGCGTCGAACAGCATGACGCCGTCGTAAAGGCGGCGCGGAACCTCCGCGACAAGCAGCCATGCTGCAATATCATCCGTGAAGAATTTC
>CACZRJ010000162.1 GCA_902783535.1 uncultured Ruminococcus sp.
ATGGAGCGGATTACGGGGGTCGAACCCGCTACCTCGACCTTGGCAAGGTCGCGCTCTACCAAATGAGCTAAATCCGCATATAAACGGTCACGCATGTGCCGTGACCGTTAATGGTGGGACGAGAGGGAAACGAACCCCCGACACGAGGATTTTCAGTCCTCTGCTCTACCAACTGAGCTATCGTCCCATATGGCGATTCAGAGGGGACTCGAACCCCTGACCTCCGCCGTGACAGGGCGGCGTTCTAACCAACTGAACTACTGAACCATATTTGCGCTCAATTTTTGAGCGCTTGTTAATACTATCACATCTTTTCACATTTTGCAAGGGTTTTTTAAAAAATCTCAAAAAAACAATTTCTGCAGAGGGGAAATGCAATCCAGAAGTCATGCACAATTAATCTCAAGCGAGTAAAAAACCGATAATGGAATTAGACACTCTCCATCCTCTTTCTGTAATTCTCACGCGATTGTCGTTCAAAAAGAGATAACCTTTTTCCATCAAAATAGAAACCTTCTTTTTGCTCAATAATGATGCTTTCACTCCCTCATCTGTCCGCAGCCCTAACATGATTTGCTCTTCTATCATTTCTTCTTCAGAAAGTCTTTCGGCAGAATCATAATCGTTTGATATGAGCGGCTCCTTTATATACTCTTTTATGTCCGCTTTATTGGAAAAACGTTTTCCATTCCAATAAGAGTGCGCCGCGGGACCAAATCCGATATAATCCCGACATTGCCAGTAATGCATATTGTGTCTGGAAACATGATCATTCCTGGCAAAAGAAGATATTTCATAATGTCGATAACCAGCGCCGCCGGTCCTGGAACAAAGAAGTTGATACTCTCTCTCTTCCTCATCCTCATCAGGAAAAATGTAATTATGTTTAGCCATTAAAAGGGGGGTTCCCTCTTCCAGTTGAAGAGAATAGGCGGAAATATGTTCGGGTTCAAGATTTAAAGCATCAGACAAGGTCTTCTCAAACTTACCACAATCCATTCCCGGAAGTGCAAACATCAAGTCCAAACTGATATTTCCGTATCCCTCTTTTCTGGCGTCATTCATACAATTGACAGTATCCAGAAACGTGTGATTTCTCCCCAATAATGTCAGAGTATCATCATCGGAAGACTGCATTCCAATAGATAGCCGGTTGACTCCGGCCATATGATATGCATGCAGATCTTCAAAGCAGGATATTCCGGGATTCAGTTCCATTGAGATTTCACAATCCTCTGTCAAATGGAACCGCTTACTTATTTCAGACAGAAGCTTATCTAACCGTCGGGGACCGAACAGATTCGGTGTTCCGCCGCCAAAATATACAGAAGTGATCTCACGAGGTTCTGGAAAAGACGCGGTCTGCTTCAGCAAGGCAAAAAGGTATGCATCCTTCACTTCTTCTGTTGCCCAAGGAACAGAATAGAATGCGCAGTAGATACACTTCCTCTTGCAGAAAGGGATGTGATAGTAAAGAGCAACGGAATCACTCATGTGTCGTCATCCATTTTTAGCACGGCCATGAAGGCTTCCGATGGAACCTGCACAGAGCCAAATGACCTCATTCGCTTCTTTCCCTCTTTCTGCTTTTCAAGGAGTTTCTTTTTTCTTGTGATATCCCCGCCGTAGCATTTCGCCAAAACGTCTTTCCTCATTGCCTTGACTGTTTCTCGTGCAATCACTTTTCCTCCTATGGCTGCTTGAACGGGCAGTTCGAACAATTGACGCGGGATATTATCGCGCAGTTTTTCGACAATTCTGCGTGCGCGAGGATAAGCCCGGTCGGCGAAAACTATAAAAGACAGTGCGTCGATCATTTCCCCATTTAATAAGATGTCGAGTTTTACAAGATCCGACTTTTTGTATCCGATTGGCTCATAGTCCAAAGAAGCATACCCTTTGGTTTTCGATTTCAACGTATCAAAAAAATCATAAATAATTTCATTCAAGGGCATGTCGTATTTCAGTTCAGCGCGTGTTTGATCCAGATATTTCATATCGATATAAACGCCGCGCCGGTCAAGACAAAACTGCATTACGGGTCCCACATAATCCGTTGGTGTGATAACTGTCGCCCGGACAATAGGCTCTCTGGCTTCCTTAATCTTCGCGGGATCCGGGTAATTGCTCGGATTATCCACATGGAGAACTGATCCATCGGTCAAAACAAGCTCATAGACAACGCTGGGAGCCGTGGTAATCAAATCCAGGTTGAACTCTCTCTCCAGACGTTCATCAATGATTTCCATGTGAAGAAGGCCCAAAAAACCGCACCGGAATCCAAACCCGAGCGCGACAGAGGTTTCCGGTTCAAATGTCAGTGACGCATCATTCAGCTGCAATTTTTCCAAAGCTTCTTTCAAGTCGCCATATTTGGATCCATCGGCGGGATAGATTCCGGAGAAAACCATCGGCTGAACCTTTTTAAATCCGGGGAGTGGCTCCGCGCACGGTCGATCTTTCAACGTAACGGTGTCTCCGACTTTGGTATCTCCAATATTCTTGATGCTTGCCGTAAAGTACCCGACTTCTCCGGCATACAGTGCTTCTCGCTTTTCCATTGAAAATGCGTTGAGCGTGCCTGTTTCAACAACTTCAAATTCTGCGCCGGTATGCATCATTTTTACAATATCACCCACGGAAATTGTCCCGTCCATGATGCGGATATAAACGATGACGCCCTTGTAAGAGTCGTAATAACTGTCAAAAATCAGTGCGCGCAGCGGTGCCAAGGCATCGCCTTTCGGCGACGGAATATCCCGGACAATTCTTTCAAGGACTTCTTCAATGTTGATCCCCATTTTTGCAGAAATACAAGGTGCATCCGAGGCGGGAATGCCGATAATATCTTCGATTTCCCTTTTCGCCATATCCGGGTCTGCGCTTGGGAGGTCAATTTTATTTATAACCGGAAGAATCTCAAGATCATTGTCAACAGCCATATATGCATTTCCCAACGTTTGGGCCTGCACGCCCTGTGTCGCGTCTACAATCAGAACGGCTCCTTCGCAAGCAGTGAGTGATCTGGATACTTCATATCCAAAGTCGACATGCCCGGGAGTATCTATTAGATTACACTCATAGGTATCCCCGTCCTTGGCTTGATACAAAAATCGAACCGCACGCGCTTTGATCGTGATCCCCCGCTCGCGCTCCAATTCCATATTATCCAGCATTTGTTCTTCCACTTCTCGCGCAGCCACAGCACCGGTTTTTTCCAGCAACCGATCCGCCAGCGTACTTTTGCCGTGATCGATGTGAGCAATGATGGAAAAATTCCGAATCTTTCGGATGTCGTAATGATTCTGAGACATTTGTCACCTCTGAGTGCCTTTTGCAAAGCAAGAGCAGACATGTCTGCTCTTGCTTGATGAAATTGAAACCAAATTGCAATTAACGAGTTCCAGAAGCTGCCATCGCTTATTTTTTGGCTTTTTTCTTCGCGTTCTTATCTTTTACTTTTCCTCCGTTAATCGCATTCCAAAGCATTCCGGAAAGGAAAACGGAAGAGAACAATCCCGCGAGAATGCCAATAATCAATGTGCCGGAAAAATCACGCAGCCCGTCAAGGTTGGATGTCGGGACGGCAATGACAACAACCAAAGAAGCAACGAAAATTGCGCCAATGGTAAGCAAAGTCGTAATAGTGGTATTGAACGAACGTCCGAGCGTCTCATGAACGCTTATATTAACGACATCGGAGAATTTTTCCCGATCGAGTTTACTGCGATTTTCACGGATTCGGTCAAAAATAACGATGGTCGCATTGATCGAATAGCCGAGAATGGTCAGGAATGCAGCAATGATCGACAATGAAATCGGGATCTGGAACAATGAATAAACGGTAAGCATCACAAACAGGTCATGAATCAAACAGATGACCGCCGCAACGCCGGATGCGATTTCAAACCGAATCGCAATATATACGAGCATCAAAACGACCGCAATCGCAACCGCGAGCAGAGCACTCCAAATCATCTTTGTTCCGATGACAGGAGAAATGTTACTGATATCCACTTCCTTGTCGGCATTCGGGTAGGCGCCGGTAATAAGATCAACCAGATGATTCTGCTGCTCGGCCGTCAACTCGGATCGGCTTGAAATCTTGACGGAATTCTCACTATGCGTAATATTATCAACATATTTTGAGCCAAGCTGTTCATCTTCGGAAATCATCTTTCTGATCTCCTCGGCAATCTGGTCACTGCTGGGTTCGCCAAGATCGATGGTTGCCTCATATCCGCCGGAAAAATCAATGCCGATGTTGAACCCGCGAATGATGAATGAGAGAATGCCGATCACCAACACGACAGCAACGATGATTAGGGTGACCTTGCGGTTGTTCACGAAATGAAAATTCTTAAGCATTGCGATCACCTCCAAATCCTGCTTTGTAGAACTTGGTGTCGGAAATGCCCATATTCGTTCCTAAATACAGGAACATTCTTGTCACGAGTAATGACGAGATCAGCGAGATAATAACGCCGATACCAAGCGTCAGCGCAAATCCGCGAATCGTTCCGGATCCGAAAATATACAGAACGACGCAGGCGATAATTGTCGTGACGTTTGAGTCAAGAACTGCCCACAGTGCTCTTTTGAAACCGCTCTTGATGGACGCCTTGACTGTTTTTCCACCGCGGATTTCTTCCTTCATTCGCTCGAAGATGACGACATTCGCATCAACGGCCATGCCGATGGAAAGGACGATTCCGGCGATACCGGTCAGTGTCAGGTTGAATTTGCCAATCGACAAAACAAGGAAGAACACTGCCATATATCCAATCAGAGACAAAGCAGCCCATGCCCCCGACACACGGTAATAAAGAATCATAAACAGGATCACGAGTGCCAGGCCGATCCCTCCGGCAATCAGCGAAATACGAAGCGCGTTTTCGCCGAGAGACGCGTTGACGGACTCCATGCTTACCTGCCTCAGATTGTAGCGAAGCGCACCGGCATCAATATTGTTTGCCAGTGAGTTGACTTGTTCAAAAGTCGTGAAAGACCCGCTGATCTCAGCTTTTCCTCCGGTAATTCCATAAGTGGAATACTCACTGCTGACGGAAGGAGAGGAGATGACAACGTCGTCGACAAGAATGTCCAGAGTCATGTTGTTTGAAGCGCAGTATTTTGTCGTTTCGGCAAACTTGGTCGCACCCGCATCATTGAACGTAAGAAATACGGCATACTTGACTTCACCTGTTTTTTCGTCACTGTAATACCCGCCTTTTGCGCTTTCCACGTCCTCACCTGTCAGCGCCGCTTTGTCCTGCCCGTGAATGCGAAATTCAAGTTTCGCAGTCTGCATGAAATCCAACGCAGCAGTTGTGGGGTCATCAATGCTTGGCAGTTCGATGACGATCATGTCATCGCCATTACGGTAGGCGAGTGCCTCGGTATAGCCTGCGTTATCCAAACGATTCCGCATGACTTCCAGAACATCATCCATTCCTTCAGACTGGACTGCCGAGTCGTCATTTGTGTAGGCCTGATAGGTGATGGAAGAGCCGCCGGCAAGGTCCAGACCCAACCGCACCGTGTCTTTTTCGAAAATGCCGCCGATCACTTTGCTGTCTCCGGCTTCAAATCCCGTTAGGGAAACCGTAAGAAGCAAAGCAATCACCAGGACAGCAAGAACGAACCAAACGACACTCGTCGTTTTTGAATAGTTCATATTCTTTTTTCCTCCGGGGTATTTGGAACGGATACCGTCCCATTAAAATATAACAGAGTCATTATACACGCAGTACCGCCTTCCGTCAAGACTTTTCTTTGGTATAATCGCGTGGAATTGCGCCCGTCAGTGATGAATTCGTCACTTTAGAAGCCTTACGGCGCTTTTTTTGACCGTCAAATACGCCTCTGTCAGCCTTCCTCCGTTTTCACCGTCGACAGACCATCCCACCGGTGTCTCAGATGTCACTCTTACCGAATCGGCGTGTGCAAGTTCGAACATATCGTCTTCGAGGTTTCCCGCGAGCAGTTTACCCGCAATCCGGCTGGCCGTAGCGAGATCTGAAGGCATTTTTATCAAAATCAACTCCATAAGGCCGTCATTGAAGTTAATCTTCTTTCCATCGAATTTGACGACTCCGGCAGCGGACGTAGAATTGGTAAATGCGCAAAGAGCATAGTCTCCCTCATGAGCCTTTCCGTTGACCTCCACGCGCAAACGGACAGACCTCAGATCGGCGAGTGTAGGGAGCGCATTCAGCAGATATGCGGCATGTCCGAGAATGTTTTTCAACGACTGACTCGTCGTGTAAGAAGAATCGACAAACAGACCGCAAGCGGATATATAGCAGAAAGGCCGTCCATTAAACATACCGATGTCAAGCGGAACGGGGAACCCCGAGACCAGTGCATCCGTCGCTTTTCGATAGTTTGACGGGATCTTCATGGAAATGGAGAAGTCGTTGGTCGATCCCATCGGAATATAGCCGAGATTGGCGGAAGACCTATTTCCCAGCATTGCGCCGACGGTCATATTCAACGTTCCGTCTCCGCCGCAGGCAATAACGGTGTCAAAATCATTCCCGCAATCTCTCATAAACGATTCCAACGACCCGCCGGGCTTGGTCGGATATACAGTCACAATCCCCCCGCCATCGTTCAACTTCGTTACAATATCAAGCAAATAGTTTTTTACATTTCCAATCCCAGCACGGGGATTGACAACCAGTAAAGTTTTTCCCAGCATTGGACCGTCCTCCTCTTCTGCTCAAATGAACTCCGAAACCAACCTATTCAAAGACTGGAAACCCGTAATACCATCGCAGGCCGAGCTTTACCGCAACCACACGGTAATGAGCGCGTCTGCCGCCAACATCACTCGTCAAGGTAACGACAGCCATACCGTTGACCGCCCCGGGGTCCGCTTTGTAACCGTACTCATGCAGATAGGTATGATACCGTTCCGATTTCGGGTCGACTGCCGTCACGGATTGTCCGGAAAATGTGATTTCTGCGGTTTCGGCGCTGACAGCGCCGGAAGAATAAAATTTTTTCAAATTATCACGCAATCTGTCCTCGGAAATGTCTGCGTTGCCCGCAAGAGCCTTTTTCTGATAATCGGATGCGAAGAAAAGCATACCGTCCACATCGTAGTGAAGAGAGGCCTCAATATATCCTTCAACCGCCGCCTGAGGCCCCGGAAGCATAGTGTGTGCAAGGAAAAAGAGACCGATTGCAACAAGCAAAATGAAAAAAGCGACGAGCGGCCAAAACCGTTTCAAAAATCCCGCCATTTTGTTCCTCCTTACTAGCGGAGATGCCGAAATCACCAAAACTGTCACATTCGCTTTTATTGTATCTCATTTCGCCGGAAATTGCAACCATCAGAGTTGACCGATTTTCTGAAAAGCAGGCACATTGCGCAGATTCGAGGCCGCTCAGCATCGCATCATACTTGACAAAAGAATGTGACTTATGGTAGGATATCATGAGTCGCGGTGCGCTTCTGTGACGATTACAAACTGATTTCTGCAAAAGGAGGAAGGCCGACATGAGATTCAGACGACTCTTCTGCTGCCTGCTTGCCGTCTTGATGCTTCTTGGCTGCATCGCAGTTCTGCCGGCCGACCGGGCAAGAGCGCTCGACTTCACCACCATTGAGGGAAAACTCAGCAAGTGGCAGTACTATTTCTGCCGGACTCTGATGTCCATTGCGCTGAAAGATTCATACGATGCGCATGCCGAAACAGGCAAAAACATCTTCCCGTCCATCACCTGCGGGCAGGCATGCTTCGAAGGCGGAATCTGCGGGGCGCCGATCTCCGTAATCGGAAAAAACCATTTTGCCGTAAGGGCGTATTCTTACTTTACAGGGAAAGTTTATGATGACGACGAACTCGTCGTATATGACAGTTATGCCGATGCCGTAAATATCAAAGGGCAGGACTATGTGGACGGCACGGCGCTTTGGCGGGCTTACGATACCTGGGAGGAATGCATCAATGATCATACGCAGATGTTCCTGACGCAGGAAAGGTATGCCGCAGTCATTTCAGCGACAAATTACGACGAGGCCGCTCAGGCGTATCAGGATACGAAATACAAGGGAGCGGAAGCCAACTATAAAGAAAACCTGCTGAAACGGGTCGAGGGTTATGATTTCGTGCAGCTGGACAGCGTGACTGCCGATGCGAACGGCATCTTCGGCTTAATCATGAGCGAGTCAAATGTTTTGATCAGCAGCGGGGACACTTATCAGTTGGCGGCCTACTCCTACCCGAAAACGGACTTTGACTGTTCCGGAGAAATCGTTTGGGAAAGTTCCGAACCGAATGTCGCGACCGTTTCTCAGGACGGAACGGTTACAGCTGTCTCGGCCGGATATACGCTGATCACTGCAGACTATGGAACAAAAGAAGCCTGCTGCATCGTTTGCGTCGACTGCAACGCTTACGTCATGTACGGGAACTATGCTCTTTACAGCAAACCTGACGGAGACGCTGATTCCCTCGGTAAACTCCTGAAGGGCCAGCCAATCCACCTGGACAGCAGCGAGTTGTTCGTCTCCGACGACGGCACCGAGTACTATGCCGCAACAGCGCGCGTATCGAACGGAAAACTCGTCAGCGGATATGTCCGGGCCAACCGCGTTCACGTCAATACGCCTTCCCGCCTGTCCGTCAGTACGCCATTCTCCACAATTCAAATGGATCCGGGCGAGAAGGGTATGATTCCTTTGACGGTACATGCCGAAGAAATGAGCGGGAAAGCCATCACATGGGAAAGTTCGAATCCCGACGTTGTTACCGTCGATCAGAACGGCAATCTTCAGGCATTTGAAGAAGGTGTTGCGGTGATTTACATTTATGCCGACGGAGAAATCGCGCTGACCGTTCCCGTATTCGTCGGATCGCCCGTCCTCAGCCGCCTGTATACCATACGTGACAACGATCTTCGGATCCGCCCGGTTTCGGACAAGACAGACAACGAATACGGAACGATCAAGGTCGGCACCTACGCCTGGGTCCTGTCCGTACCCGCGAAAGGATGGTATCGCGTTTTAACATACGTTGATGGCAGATATTACGACGGCTATGTGAAGACAAGCTACTTCCGTGACGCGACGGAAGATGACGACGATTCGGCCGATTTTTCAAACGGGTCTCATCCTGTATCCGGTAGTGCCGGTCCTCCTCCCGAAAGTAGTGTCGAATCCGCTCCCGTCTCGCAGGAAAGCTCCGGTCAGCCGTCAGACATTGAATCCTCCGAAGTTTCAGAATTCAGCACCATTACTGTCACGTTCAGGACAGGAGAAGTCAATGCCGACGACCTGCTGAATGTGCGTGAAAAACCGTCGACCGATTCCGAAAGAGTCGTAAGACTCCCGTCAAAAACGATCGTCACGATTTTGGACACGGTTCAGAACCCGGATGAAAAAGTATTCAAAACATGGTACTATATTTCCGTCACATACGGCGGCCGGGGCTATGAAGGCTATGCAGCCGCAGACTATATCGAACTGACAGGAACGCAGGAGCTCACGCTCGATGAGCCTGTTCATTCCGGAAAATACGGCATCGACGACATCCATGTGACGGGCATCATCGCGCCCACCTCTGCAGCAGCGCTTGCGAAAGGACTGGAAAGAGACATCGAAGTCTATCGAAAAGATGTTCTTCTTCCCGAAAACAAAAATGTCGGCACCGGTGACGTCATCCGGTTCTACATCGGACGGATCCCCGTCTATTCTCGCATCGCGGTCGTCGTCGGCGATGTTGACGGAAACGGCATGATCGGAGCCGCCGACTATCTGCTGCTGAAACGTCATGTGCTCGGCACCTATTCAATCGACGGCACGCCGTTTCTTGCAGGATGCATCACCGGAAAAAAGAGCATTTCCGCGCAGGACTACCTTGTTGCGAAGCGCGTTGTTCTCGGAAGTTATAAGCTTTCGGAAGAGAGCTGACAAATCATCGCATATACATAGACTGCCCGGCTGGATGGCCGGGCAGTTTTTTCTATGCGATTTGACCTTCAGAGCAGATCCTCTCCTTCTTCTGTTTCAAACGCTCTGTACCCGAAATTTCTTCCGGAAGCCGTGATGACATCGGCACATTCGAATGTGATAATCTCCATTTGGACCGGTTCATACTGCCCCCGTTCCTGCAGTCTGCCCGTTTTGTTCATCATTTCTTTCATAGGATGCCCCCCGTTGGTTTCAGGATGTCAGCGAAGAGATATAGATGCGGGCGGATTCGCCGTATCTGTATGTCGCGAGCGCAAGTCCCTTCGCCGTTTCGTCAGCTCCGCTGCCTTCTTTCCCTACCGTATAGCACCAGTGGTACGGACTGTAAGTCAGCGTCTGTGTCGTCTGCCCGTTGATTTTGAGTTCGAATACGGAATCCGTTCCAAGCTCGGACACGGATACCGGAGCCGTCAGAAGTCTGTATTCATTTGATTGAAGAAGGGTTACGGCATCCGGGTCGGTCATGGCGTATTGAATGATTCTGCTGCCGCGGGTCTCGGTAATGGTCACATTTCCGGCGTCCTGCACGATGAAGTGAAGTCCGATCCGGATACAATAATCGTAGTACATAGTGACATATTTCAACTTTGTGCCGGCTGCCGTCGCTCCGCCGGAGAGAGTTTTCTCTTTAACGCCGAGATTCGATGAGCTCGCAGACACCTGCCTTTGCGTCTTCGCCGCAACATATGCCGCGTCATTTTTTGCCAGTGTCTCCGTCTTGTATTGCGCATAGAGTTGCGCGGCGGAACCGTATTCCATCAGGTCCGCCAGCAATGTCATTTCCCGATCGTTTGTGCTCGCGTTCAGCCGCAGCGTGCAATATTCGGCGACCGTGAAGTTTTCCTTTACGTCCATCACCTGCGCATTGCCGCTCCCGGTGTCGATCAATTCGGCGGTCAGCTGGTCCAGCATGCACTGCGGACAGATCTTGTCAAACTTGAAAACATACCGTTTACTTTGTTCTGTTTCTGTGGACTTCTTCAATTCTCCCGTGACGGTGCTCGTCGACCCGTTCCATGTGAAGCGCATCTTCGCATTCCCGGCATGATCGTCGTCGATATAGCAATAGAAGTACGCGGACAGGTCCGTGCCGATCGCGATGCTCGCTCCACGGATCCTGTTGTAATTGAAATAGGTTCCGGCACCGGCGTCGAGATGCACTTTGAGCGAGCCGAGAGCAGGCCAGCGTTCTCCGGGGAGACTCTGTCCCCATGCGTCTCCGAGTCCATATGCGACCTGACCGGAAGCGAACTGGGCCAGAGTACGGGAAGATACGCCCGTGGAAGGAATTTCAGGGTCTTTTATGCCCGTCGCACAGCCCTCAAGAAAAAAGCAATGCGCATAAGATGCAGATCCAAAATTATAAATCCCGAAAGGACTGACTGTTTTTCCGGTCCCGTTCGCATGTACATCCCCGGCCACATAACAATTTGAAACAAGCAGTTGGATACCTGACTGGTTCAGCCTTCCGAAGATCCCGCCGACACCGTTTTTTCCGGTGACGGCGGCACGGAAACCGCAATTCTCGATCGTCACTGTCCCGCTGCCTTTGGATATTTGTCCGGCAAGACTTCCTACGGCGTCGTCGGATGAGGAAATGACGCAGGTTTCGTCTAAAATCAGATTTTTGATATGAGCGCCCGGTGAAAGAACACGAAAAAGGCCCTGATAACCAACGGCAGCATTTTCGATTTTCAAATTCCTGACAGTATGCCCGCGTCCATCAAAAATGTAGGAAAACGAACGCTGAACAGTGTCGCTATTCATTTTTCCAATCGGGATCCAGTCACCTTTCTCCCCACCGCAGACGGTCGAAAGATCGATGTCGCTCGTCATTGCAAACGCAGTTGCGCCTGCTGTGAATCCGGGGTCCTTGCTCCCGCTCATCAGGTCAGACAGCGCTTTCAGATCCGCCGCACTTTGAATCAAATACGGTTTATCCGCGGTTCCTTCCCCGGAAAACGGAATTGCTACGTCCGAAGCCGACCCGGCAGAAAGAGTCAGAGGCAGAATCATCATAAGAGTCAATACGACACAAAAAAGCCTTCTCGCACACGCCGGCATGGTATGTAAAACAGAATAAAAGCCACGAGCCATTCGAATATCCTCC
>CACZRJ010000163.1 GCA_902783535.1 uncultured Ruminococcus sp.
CAGGACTGCAAAGAGCAGCCGATCGTGATCGCGGCTTTCAGGCCGCCGTTCCCGAAAAGCCCCCGCAGCAGTTCTTCCCGGTCTTCTTCGAAGGCGGGGTCGTCGTAATGCGCGTGCGTGTCGATCATGGAACTCAGCGGACTTTGGAGCCGGCGGGAACGGCGTCGTCGACGAACAGGACGCGGATGCCGTCCGGCGTGTCGGCGGCGAGGATCATTCCGAAGCTTTCCACACCGCGGAGAACGGCTTTCTTCAGATTGTTGACCAGAACGAGCTTCTTCCCGATGAGGTCGTCGGGGGTATAGTACTTCGCGATGCCGGAAACGATCTGCCGGATCTCCGTCCCGTTGTCTACGGTCAGTTTGTAGAGCTTGTCGGATTTTTCAACGGGGACGCAGGTCTTGACCTGCGCGACGCACAGGGAGACCTTTGAAAAGTCCTCGATGGTGATCAGGCCGGGAACGCTTTCGGAAGCTTCCTTTTTGCTTTCGGCTTTTTCAGCGTCCTTCTTCGCCTTCTGACGCGCCGCAAGCCGCGCGGAAACCTCGGCAAGATACTTTTTCTCGTCGATCCTCGAGAACAGGATCGGGATCTGCCCGTCAGGGCAGGATTCGGCGAGGTCGAAGGAACTGCACGCGTAGACGTAATCGAAGGAATCGCCGCCTTTTTTCAGCTGCGGGCCTTTCGCCGTCAGGCATCCTCCCGCGCCGATCAGCTTGAGGATCTTTTCGGACGCGCCCGGCATGAACGGGAAAAGCATGACGGCGCAAAGCCGGATGCTTTCGATCAGATTGGAGAGCACGTCATTCAGAGACGCGCGTTGTTCCGGATCCTTCGCAAGCGCCCACGGCATGGTCTCGTCGATGTATTTGTTGCAGGCGCGCAGGGAACCGAATACGGCGTCCACCGCGTCAGCGACAAAGTATTTGTCCATCAGTCCGTAAGCTTTTTCCAGGCCTTCGCGGACGGTCTTCTTGAGATTGACCGCGTGTTCGTCGTCATTTCCGCTGTTCGCGGGAACGACGCCTCCGCAGTACTGCTTGATCATCGCGCAGGTACGGGAAACGAGGTTGCCGAGCGTGTTCGCAAGGTCGGTGTTCGTACGCTTGACGACGGATTCGTAAGTGATGGATCCGTCGTTGAAATATCCGACTTCGGCGAGCAGATAGTGCCGCGCGGCGTCCAGCCCGATGTCGGCGATCAGCTCGTCGCCGTAGATGACGTTGCCTTTTGATTTCGACATTTTGTCCGTTCCGAACAGCAGCCACGGATGTCCGAGGACCTTCTTCGGGAGCGGTTCGCCGAGCGCCATCAGGAAGATGGGCCAGTAAATGGTATGGAACCTGCAGATGTCCTTGCCGATGACGTGCAGGTCGGCGGGCCAGAGCTTTTTGTATGTTTCGGACGGATGATCCGGATCGTAGCCGATCGCGGAGATATAGTTGTTCAGCGCGTCAAGCCAGACGTAGACGACGTGCTTTTCGTCGAACGTGACCGGGATGCCCCAGGAAAAGCTGGTTCTGGACACGCACAGGTCCTGCAGACCCGGTTTCAGGAAATTGTTGATCATCTCGTTCCTGCGGGATTCGGGAGCGATGAATTCGTCGTTCTCCTGGAGATACTGAAGCAGCCTGTCAGCGTATTTGCTCATTTTGAAGAAATATGCTTCTTCCTTTTTACGGGTCACGGGAGCGCCGCAGGTCGGGCAGCAGCCGTTGACCAGCTGGGAATCCGTCCAGAAGGATTCGCAGGGCGTGCAGTAGTTGCCCTCGTAGGAGCCCTTGTAGATGTCTCCCTGCTCGTAGAACTTTTTGAAGATCTTCTGGACCGTTCTCACGTGCTGTTCGTCCGTGGTGCGGATGAACTGATCGTACGAGATCCCGAAGGAGTCCCAGATGCCGCGGATCTCTCCGGCGACCCGGTCGACGTAGGCCTGCGGCGTGACGCCGGCCTTCTCCGCTTCGGTCTGGATTTTCTCGCCGTGTTCGTCCGTTCCGGTCAGGAAATGAACGTCGTAGCCCTGCATGCGGCGGAATCTCGCGATAGCGTCCGTCAGGATGGCCTCGTAGATGTTGCCGAGATGCGGCTTTTTGGACGTGTAGGCGATTGCGGTCGTGATGTAGAATTTTTCGGACATTTTATCTCTCCTTTTCCGGATGCGCCGAATGGGGCGCCCGGAGGTTATTGATCATCGGTTTTGTTTTTCAGCTTTTTCTTTTCCTCGCGAAGACCGGAAAAGAAATCCGACAGCAGGGAGGCGCACTCTTTTTCCATGACTCCGCCCTCCACTTCGTAATAGTGGTTGAACGTGTAGTCGTGCAGGTCGATCTTGCTGCCGTAAGCGCCGGCCTTCGGGTCGTAACAGCCGAAGACGACCCTCGATATCCTCGCGTTGATGATCGCGCCCGCGCACATCGGGCAGGGCTCCATCGTGACGTACAGCGTGCATCCTTCCAGACGCCAGGCGCCGAGCTTTTTGCATGCCTTCCGAATCGCCGAGATCTCCGCGTGCAGAAGCGCGTCGCGTTTCTCTTCCTTCTGGTTCCGTCCTGACGCGATGACAGCGCCTTCTTTCACGACGACGGCGCCGATCGGCACTTCGTTCTTCCTGCCGGCCTCCCTCGCTTTCCGCAGGGCGGCTTTCATGAATCTGACGTCGGTATCCTTCTGATTGTCTGGCATGGGATGGACACAGCCCTTTCCGCCGTCAAACGGCATAGTAAAGAATCAGGAGCGAAACGTAAATGAGAATGCAGATGTAGATCAGCGGGTTCATGAAGATCCATTTCGCGTTCGACTGCTTCGGAGGAGGAACCTGCATGGTGGCGCGCTCCCTCGCGCGGCGGATGGTTCTGAGGATGAAATAGACGGCCATGCCGGCGATCGCCAGGTTGATCAGGAGCGTGTACATCAGATTCAGCACCTGCTCCATCCACGGCGCGGAATAAACGAATGCCCAGTAGGATGCGCCGAAACTGATCAGATTCACGACAAAATGTATCAGTACGCCGTACCAGACGGATCCGCTCCTGGAACGCGCGTATCCGAGCGCAACGCCGACCGCGAGCGCGAAGAGGGTCTGTGAAAGGGAAATGTGGCCGATGGCGAAAAGAAAGGCGGAAACGAAGACGGCAGGTCCTTCGCCGAGCGGCTGAAGATGCTTGAAAAGGACCCCACGGTAAAGAAATTCTTCGAAAAACGGCGGAAGTATGCAGATGCTGACGAAATACAGCAGGATCCCGGCAGGCGTGGTCGGAAACGTTTCCGCAGAAGCGGACTGGGAGAACCTGTCCAGAAAATCGCCGAACATGCTGTCCGTCAGAATGGAAGTCAGATATCCGATTCCCAGGGCCATCGGGAAAAACAGGAAGGGAAGGCGCGGCGTTCCCGGCGGTTCCTTCCAGACGGAAACAGGGTTTTCGCGAAAGACAAGACAAAGATATACGGCGCCCGGAAGCATCAGGGCGAGATATGTGACGATTTCCGAAAGCTGGAGCGCCCACTCCGGCTGTCCTTCGAGAAACCCGACATACAGGAAAGAATAAAGATAGGAAACGGCGAGATTCGTCAGCAGCATGACGACGCCGAAACCGAAGGCCGCACAGACGATCCCGAACGGGGACTTCTGTCTTTTTACCGGAGTCCCTGCGGAAAAGCCGGCGCTTTCCGCGCTGTTCCGCCCGGAACCGGATGAGATATAGTCGTTCATAATGCATAGACCTTTCGCGATTGACACATGTGGCAGTTCTTTCAAACCAAATAATATCTATATCATAAGCGGGGACTTTTGTCAACAATGCTCTATTGACTTTTTCCTCATAATAAATATAATAGGAAAAAGCGCGACGGAAGCATCCGGGCGCGCAGGAGCGGAGTTCGGCCTCTAAATCCTCCGCTTAATAAATCAAAACCAAGGAGAAAAAGTACCATGATCGCACGTATCAAATCAAGCTGGGCGGATACGAAGACGCTGTTCCGCTCCATCCCGTCTGTGACGCTCGCACTGTTCACGCTTTCGGTTGTATTGATGAATCTGCTGGCGAACAAGACGATTTTCGAGTCGGCCTGGATCGCCATCGACGGCGGGATCGTCATGTCCTGGCTGACTTTTCTGTGCATGGATGTCGTGACAAAGGCGTTCGGCCCGAAAGCGGCCGTCAAAATGACCGTTTTCGCTCTGATCGTGAACCTGTTCGTCTGCCTGATCTTTTATCTTGTCAGCATCATTCCGACAGAGACTGATTATTCCGGATTCAATCTCATTTTCGGCGGCACCTGGTTCATTCTTCTGAGCAGTTCCGTCGCTTTTCTCGCTTCAGGCATCGTCAACAGCGTGCTGAACTGGGCCGTCGGAAGGCTCTTCCGCAGGAATCCCGACGGAAAGCTCGCATATGTCTGCCGGTGCTACATCTCCACGTTCGTCGCCCAGTTCGTCGACAATCTTCTGTTCGCTCTGCTGACCTTCATGGTGTTCGCCCCGGTCTTCTGGAACGGATATTCCTGGACGTTCCTGCAGTGCGTGTCCTGCGCGCTTCTGGGCGCCTTGCTCGAACTGCTCATGGAAGTTGTTTTCTCGCCGATCGGCTACCGCGTCCTGAAAAGCTGGAAACGGGACGGCATCGGCGGATACGAAGATTCCGGAAAAATGTCTGTTTCGGAGCGGAAAGGAGTCTGACGATGAGAATTCTGATTACCGGCGCATCCGGCGGAATCGGG
>CACZRJ010000164.1 GCA_902783535.1 uncultured Ruminococcus sp.
GAAACCGGCATTGACAGCCGTTCTGATCTCACCGGGAGAGACCACATCGATCCCCATGCCTTCTTCTTTGATGATCCTGTAAATCGCCGTAAAGGAGTTCGCCTTTCCCGCATATAAAGGGAACGAGCCTTCCGGGAAGCATGAGGAAAACGACTGCACATAGGAACGGCAGTTCTTGCGGATGCGGTCCGCATCCAGAAGATACAACGGCGTCCCGAACCGTTTGGCAAGCCCCGAGACGTCCTGACCGGCAAACAGAAGCCGGCCGTCACCGGAAATGGAAAGATTGTCGGCAATCATGTTTGTGCGCCCCTCCTGTTGTAATGACAACCATCACTTTTTTGCCGATTATATCACGCACCCGGATGGCAGTCAAGAAAAAAACTCCTTGCAGTCGCCAGCAAAGATGCCAAAATCCATTGCAACAGCCCAACCGATATGGTATAATTCAAAATGGTTGTTCGGAGTCCGGCCCGTCAGAACTCCGAAACCAGACTGTTCATCGGTGTTTTTGATGCGGAAAAGGCTAATATGCGAATCCCGCACAGGAAGGAGCACATTGTGAACACAACAGAGAGAAGAACCGGCACCGTTTCGAGAGGCATCCGCTGTCCCATCATCCGCGAAGGGGACGATCTTGCCAGCATTGTATGCGACAGCGTCCTGGGGGCTTCGGAAAGCGAAGGATTCTCCCTCCGCGACCGTGATGTCATCGCCGTGACGGAATCCGTCGTTGCCCGTTCCCAGGGAAACTATGCCACCGTCGACGACATCGCGTCGGACATCAGAACAAAATTCGGCGGAGACACCGTCGGAGTCCTGTTCCCGATCATGTCCCGCAACCGCTTCGCCATTTGTCTTCGCGGTATCGCGCGCGGCTGCAGAAAGGTCGTCGTCCAGTTCAGCTATCCGTCAGACGAAGTCGGGAATGCGCTGATTTCGTTTGATATGCTGGACGCGTCCGGTGTCAATCCCTACTCGGATGTCCTGGATCTGCAAAGATACCGCGAGCTGTTCGGCTATGAAAAGCACGAGTTCACGGGCATAGACTATGTGACGTATTACTCCGATCTCATCAAAGAGGAGGGCGCCGAGCCTGTCATCATTTTTGCGAATCATGCGAAAGCGATCCTGCAGGAAACGGACCGCGTATTGAATTGTGACATCCACACGAGAGCAAGGACCAAACGCATTCTTCTGGAAGCCGGAGCAAAAATCGTATACAGTCTGGACGACATTCTGTCCGCGCCGGTCAACGGCAGCGGGTACAACGAAAAGTATGGTCTGCTTGGATCCAACAAATCCACAGAGCAGAAAGTGAAACTGTTCCCGCGCAACGCGCAACCGCTCGTCGAAGACATTCAGAAACGCATTTTGGAAGCAACCGGAAAGCACGTGGAGGTCATGGTTTACGGAGACGGCGCATTCAAGGATCCGCAGGGTAAAATCTGGGAGCTCGCCGATCCTGTCGTTTCGCCTGCTTTTACAGAAGGATTGTACGGAACTCCGAACGAATTAAAGCTGAAATATCTCGCGGACAACGATTTCAAGCACCTGAGCGGCGAAGAACTGAAAGAAGCGATTTCGGCTTCCATCCGTGCAAAAGGCGGAAATCTGAAGGGCAACATGGCCTCTCAGGGAACCACACCGCGCCAGCTGACAGACCTCATCGGATCTCTTTGCGATCTGACCAGCGGTTCCGGCGACAAGGGGACCCCGGTCGTACTGGTCCAGGGATATTTTGATAATTACACGAATAACTGACAGCCAACCAAGCTGATACCAAACGGGGAGAGCAGACGATCAATCGCCGAAGTCCGGAGATTGCGGCCGGGCTGCACGCAAAGGATCCAGTCTGCTCTCCTTTTTGTTTTTTGCCTTGAACAGGTCGCGGCTATGGATTATCCTTTCAGCGAAACGTGCGAGTGGAATGAAAAAAGCCACAGAAAACCAGTCTCCTATGTTGGCAGCAATGTTACCGCCTCGGTTCGGGATGTCCTTGCCAACGTGCTCGCTTACCACCCCGTCTTCCCGGGTTTGCATGCCCGTTCCGCGGTTCCGAAACGTCAGCCGGCTCTTTTAGGGCCGTGCGCTGCTTTTTCCTCATCTCTGTTTTGACATTTTGTCATTTCGGAGATTTTTTGTGCTTTTTTCACAAGTTTGCGCTGGCATAAATGTAAATATTGTACAAAAAACGGATTGATTTTAATCATTTCAAGTGCTATCTTCTAGGTGAAATCCGGAGGTCGGTTGTGACCGGATTTCAGAATCGAGGTGTTACTAATGTTGAAACTCAACCATCCTATGATCGCGGAAATCTCACAGATTTCAAACGAAGAAAAGCGCAAGTATATCTATCAAATCGAACTGGATACGGTGAACGATGTAGAAACCTTCAACCGTATCGCAAACGCGTGCAGCGGGCAGTTGTTTTTGGTTGGAAAAGATATGAAAATCGACGCGAAGAGCCTGCTCGGAGCGCATGTCGCAAGCGTAGCTTGGAACGAACTCTATCTGGAGTCCGATTTCGATTGCTATCAGTTGTTCAAGCAGTTCATCCTTTAGCATTTGCCTGCCGAGCACATTCTCGAGACTGCTCGGCAGATCAAGAACCAACATGTCCTTCGGCTTCGCATTGCAGGCCGAAGGATTTTTCTATGGAAAGACGGCTCAATAGGGTAGAGGGAAGGCGTTAGCCCTCGCCACTCCCATTGCACCGTACATACCGGTCAGGTATACGGCGCTACTTCGCAACATGGTTTCAAGTATTTCTCAGGTAATAAGCGAGAGGATCGATCAGTCCCGGTCGATTCTCTTTCTTATTGGGCAAGGAAA
>CACZRJ010000165.1 GCA_902783535.1 uncultured Ruminococcus sp.
ATCCCTTTTCCGGTGCTTTCCGCGGCCAGCCGCAGCACGGTCTTTTCTCCGCGGATGTCCACGCTGCCGTCGGTCACGATCGCGTGGTCGCCGGCCGTCATTTTGATCCTTCCGCCGTCGACGGAGACGTTCATGGAAACGTCGATGCCGTCGCCCTTGGAACTGCCGGTCAGGACGCCGCCGGTCATCAGGAAGGTCCCTTTTCCGACCTTCTGCGTCTCCGTGACCTTGACCGCGTCGCCGTCGGCCTTCACGTTGATCGAGCCGCCGCCGATCGTGACGCTCTTCTTGCCCTTGATCCCGCTGCTGGACGCCGTCACTTCGATGCGTCCCGCGAGGATCCGCAGGTCGTCCTTGCTGAAGATGCCGTGCCTGTAGTTTCCGGTGACGGTCAGCTTGCCGTTTCCGTTGATCGTCAGGTCGCATTTCGCGTGGAGTGCGCCGGCGGACCGGCCTTCCATCTCCTCCAGCTCGTCCGCGCCCTTGACGTATCCGGACCCGTTGTCGATGACGAAGTTCTCGGTCCCGTCCTTCAGGATGACGGCCATTTTGTCCGCCTGCGTGCACAGGACGGGGGTATACGATGCGCACGTGATCGTGAAATTGTCGAAGATCAGCCGGACCTTTTCGGTCAGCGGAACGGACACGAGGATCCGCCCTTTGTAATTCCCCTGCAGGATGAAGGTCCCGCCTTTGGAGACGGCGATCGTTCCGTTCTCCGCTTTGACGGAGGACGCGCCCTTGCCGGAAACGGAAGCGTTCGCTCCGTCGCAGACCACGGTGGCGTCTGCGCTGTCGACATTTGTGTCCCGGTCGAACTCGGAGAAAACGGCGGAATCGTATTCTTCCGTCTTCGTCCATTCCTCGGACCAGACGTCTTCCTGTCCGGACGGCTCGCCGGAAACGTCCGGAAGCGAAGGATCGGCCGATGGGCCGGTCTTTGAAGTCTCCGGGGTGCTTGTCCCGGATTCCTCCGGCGCCTTCGGGCCAAGCACGCCCGTGAAATACAGGGCGGCAAAAGCGCCTCCGACGACCAGCAGGAGGATCACGATGACCAGGATGACGCGCTGCGCATTGCTCATATCAGAAAGACCTTTCGGAAAAAAGTTGTCCGGTGGATCAGAGTTCGTTCTTCGTGTCGGTCGGACGTCCGCAGAGGACTTCCAGATTGCCGTTCCGCGTACGGATCTCGTCCATCATTTTCTTCTCGTCCGCGGGATTCTTCAGAACGATGTCGTAGGTGACTTCGTACAGGCTGCCCATGGCCGTCGTGCGGCTGCGGATGAGTTCGTGTCTGGAGGTGTATTTCCTGAGGATGTCGTCGAAGACGCCGACGTAGTCGAGCGACTCGGGGATGGTGATCTTGAGTTTCCTTACGACGAAGGACCGGTCGCCGATCTTCAGCGTCAGGAAGAGGAATTCCAGCAGGATGACGATCGCGCAGAGCAGGATGGCGACGAGGATGTAGCCCGCGCCGCAGGCGTATCCGATCGCACAGGAAGCGAGCAAGGAAATGATCTCGCGCGCCGTGCCCGGCTGCGAACGGAAGCGGACCAGCGAGAACGCGCCCGCGATCGCGATGCCGGCGCCGAGGTTGTTTCCGACCAGCATGATGATGACGGACACGACCAGCGGCAGAAGGCAGATGGTCATGACGATGGACTGGTTCGCCGAGTTCTTGTAAAGGAAGAAGAGTCCGATCGCGAATCCGAGCAGGACCGCGGCGACGGCGCAGACGGCGAAGGAACCTCCGTCCAGCCCGGACGGGCTGATGACGGACTGGAAGGAAAAGATGTTGGATAGGATCATAAAGGATGAAAACCTCCTGAGAGTAGTTCGAACAGTTCGGGCTGGGTGTTTTGGCGGAACGCGTTGCCGTATTTGGAGAAGGTCGCCGGCTTTATCTTATTCTCGTCCAGCGCGTGGCACAGCCAGAGCGGGACGGACCCGTGGACCTTCAGTTCGATGATGCGCATGTTCTGCGGCAGCAGACGTCTGCCGTCCCGGCCGGACAGGATGCCCGGATCTTCCTCGCGCCAGACGATGTCGCGGTCGACGGTGATCCGGAGTTCCTTGTCCTCGACGCCGCAGACGCTGTCCCGGTGATATCCGATGTAATATGCGGGGGCGAGTCCGGGATAGAGCTGGAACATCCATCTCACTTCCCGCTCGATCTGGTCTTCCGGCGGCCTGCGGCCGTCCAGCAGATCCAGCGCGCTCTGCATCGGAAGCAGAAGCCTGCGCTTGTAGACGATCCCCTTGAATTTCTTTTTCAGTTCGACGAACGCCTTCGCGTCCTCGGAAAGCAGATCATCCTCCGTCCCGTAGGCGCGGAGCCTCAGCTTTTCCTTGTAGGTCGGCTTGTCCAGCGAACGGCGGATGAGACGCCTGTCGGGCGTGTCGTAATAGACGTTGTTGACGTCGCTCGACGGAAAGATGTCGGGCTGCAGCCGGGAGGCGATGGAGGAGAGGAAGGCCGAAGCCTGCTCGTCGGACGCCAGATATTTTTTCTCGAACCTGGCGAAATACTCGTTCCCTTTTCCGGTGCTGAGCCCGCTGCCGCCGCCGATCTCGGTGTATTCTTTGTTTTTTGCCATCTTCGGTTGATCGCCCCTTTCGGAATACGGCTTTTAGGTGATGTCGTTCCGGTAGCGTCCGGACGCGCGGGAGTTGTCCGAAATGAACTGCACGTAGTCGGACAGCATGAGCGGTTTGGAATAATGGTAGCCCTGGATGACGTCGCATCCGATCTTCCGGAGCGTCTCCAACTCGTCCCGCGTCTCGACGCCTTCCTGGGTCACTTTCATGCCCAGCTTCTTCGCGACGGAAACGATGCTCTGCAGAATGGCGGCGTCTCGGTCGGCCGAGATGCCCTTCTTGATGAAGAAGTAGTCCAGCTTGATCTCGTCCATGGGCAGTTCCTTCAGGATGTTGTAGGACGAATATCCGGATCCGAAGTCGTCGATCGAGCAGTAGAAGCCGTTCTTGTGCAGCTCGTCGATCATCATCTTCAGCATGTCGTAGTTCTCATAGGCGACGCTTTCGGTGAATTCCAGCGTGATGAAATGGTCGCGGATGTTATATTGCTTCTTCAGTTTGATATAGAAGTCGAGGAAGTCCGGCTGCGCCGCGGTCACGCGGGAAACGTTGACCGAAACGGGATAGAGCACGGAGCCGTTCTCGATGGACTCGTTGATGTATTTCAGAACGGTCTCGAAGATGTAGTGGTCCAGCTTCACGACGAATCCGTTCGCCTCGAACAGCGGCATGAACAGCGCCGGGCTGCGGTATTCGCGCTTCTCCGGGTCGAACCACCGGATGAGCACTTCGCACCCGTCCGGCTTGTCCTGGCGGATGTTGTATTTCGGCTGATAGACCAGAACGAATTCCCCGTTCGCGAGCGCGCTGTCCATGCGCATTTCGATGTCGGAGTTCTGCATGTGCGTCGCGCGGATGGATTCGCTGAAGAACTTGTAGGAGAAGGATTCGTAGACGTTCGCGGAGGTTCTCGCCTCTTCCGCGTTCTCGATCATCTTCTCGATGTCGGTGTAATTGCCCTCGGACGTCTCGTAAACGCCGCCCTCGAGTTCGAGATGCATGCGGTCCGGCAGCCGTCCCTTGTGGTTGTACGCCAGTCCGGACACCGTCTGCAGACGTCTGGTGAGTCCGTCGCGGTCGCGGTAGTGGAGCAGCAGCAGGAACTCGCCGTCCCCCGCGTAGGCGAACATCTCGTCCACCTGCATCATCTTGCTGAAGACGAGCGTCAGGAACTTCAGGCAGTCCTCGTCGGCCTTGATGTTCTTGAAGGTCTCCTGGATATACTGGAAGTGCCTGATCTCGGAGATGATGACCGCGAAATTCGAATTCGGGTTCTTCGCAAGGATCTTCGGCGCTTCGCGCACGAACTTGACGCGGGTCGGGCAGTTCAGGAGCGGATCCGTCAGAGACGCGGTCAGCCGGCGCTGTTCCGCGATCCGTCTGGTCACGAGAACGAAAACGCCGGTGAAGATCAGCATGGCGAAGACCATGATCAGGATGCCTAAGATGGAGTTGATCAGGACGTAGCTGCCGTGGCAGAGCTTTTCGACCGAATAGAGCGAAACGATGGACAGTCCGCCGCCGGACTTCGCCGTTCCGATGGAGGCGACGTAGTCTTCGGAATAGACCGTGACCTTGTAGGAGGCGCTGCGCTCGTAGTGCAGATCGTTCTTCAAAGCGTCGATGACGGCCTTGTCGTTGACCAGATTGGTCAGATAGTCGTAGATGTTGTTGTGGACGGACAGCGTGACGTTCTCGTCCTTGTGGAAGATGCCGAGCGTCTCCCCTTCGCCGGACGCGAAGACGGACACCATCGCGGCGGACGTGAATTCGTTGCTCGCGTCGTCCTTCCCGGTGAACGCGGAGAAACTGTCGCCCGGGAAATACAGCACGACGCCGTCCGCGGCGCCGGACGCGACCGGCGCGTAGAACGCGATCGTGTTCGTGTTCCATTCCAGGTCTGCGACGAGCCCCGCGCAGCGCGCGACGTTCGTTCCGTTCAGTTTGCTGACGCTCTCCCGTTCCAGACTGTAGGGCGTCGCGAACTGACCGTACTCCTTTCCGTCGGCGAAGAACCGGCAGAAGGCGATGTTTTCGAACGCGCTGTCGTTCCGGAGCGACCGGATGGCCACGCCGACGTCGTTCAGGGAGGAAATGCCGTTCAGTTTGTTCGCGACCTGCTTGGAAAGGCTGATGCCCTCGGCGATCTGGGCGTCCAGCGTCCGGAGCGTTTCCGCCGTATACAGGTCGGCCTTGGTCGACGCCTGATCGCGCAGTTCGGTCAGGTAGTTCTGGTAGATCAGAACGGTCGCGACGAGAAGGACCGCGCTCAAAAGCACCATCAGCGAAATGACGATGGTGTTCATGCGCGTTTGTCTGTGGTCGATGTCTTTCTGCTGGTAGACCTTCTCCGGTCTACCGGCTTTCTTTTCGTCCTTGTTGTCTTTTCCGTTCTTCTTCATTGTACGCTTTCAACACGGGCTGCGCGCAACCCCCGCATGTTTCTTATTTCCCTGATTCGAGCGCTTCCAGTTCCTTCATCTTGACGTGCATCTGGTCGCGGACTTCTTCGATCTGCTTTGTGAACATGTTGAAGAAATCGACGTCCTTGTCGTTCGGCTCGGTATGCGTCAGGATCGCTTCGACGAGCGCGGCCTGGGAACGCGAGCGCTTGCCTTCCAGCTCGGCGATCCTCTTCTTGCATGCCTCGATCTCTTTTTTGAGTTTCATCTTCTTGAACATGGCTTTGTCCTCTTTTTCTTTGGATGAATGTCTGGTTTATTCTTTTCGCGGCTGTGCGTTTTCCGAGCCGGTCTCCGAACCGTTCTCCGGACCGCTGTCCGCGTTCTGTTTCATTTTTTCGACTTCTTCCCGGATCTTCCGGTCCATTTCGGCTTCCTTCTGCCTTTCCGCCTCTTCCGCCTTCTTCTTCCTATTCTTTAATATGTCGGGCAGATAGAGCAGGAACATGAAGATCGCGATGATCGCGAGCGCGCACACCAGTCCGGCCGGCGTCATGAAGAACCGTCCGAACACGGAGATCACGGGCAGGTTCCGCACGTAGCGCGCGACGATCTTGTCCGCCTTCGCGGTCGTTTCGTCCTTCACGGCGTTGTGGTCGCCCTTCATGACGAATTCGGCGTGGTCCCCGACGATCTCGATGACGCGGTGGGTGTTCAGCCCGCCCTGCAGGACCGGATCGTCCGAATGGAAGGTGATGACGTCACCGACCGAAACGTTTTCCGCGGAGACTGGTTCGACGAGGATATATGACTTTTCCGGGATGGACGGCTCCATGCTGTTTGTATGTACCCACACGGCGGCGCGCCCGAATATGAACGTCGGCTCCCCGCGCAAGCGCTGCATCAAGACGAGCACGATCGCGACGGCGAGGAGGACGATGACGACCGCCGACAGGACCGTCCGTACGATCTGCCCCTTGGTCTTCTTCGGCTTCGTTTCCGCCGTCTGATTCCGGTTTGTCGTTGTCATTGATTGTTTCCTCCGTTTCGCCGGTCTCTTCCGGCGTTTCAGCCGTTTCAACGGTTTCTTCCGGCGTTTCCGCCGTTTCAACGGTCTCTTCCGGCAGGATGCCCATGGCGCGCGCGAGTTCTTC
>CACZRJ010000166.1 GCA_902783535.1 uncultured Ruminococcus sp.
CATGCGCAATTATACCAAAGATTGATGCCTTTGTCAACTCGATTTTTGAATATTTTGGGCCGTTTTGAAACGGATTTTCAACGTCCCATCCCGTTCGTTTTCGTCTTTGCGATTTGTCGCCGAATGATTATAAACGCCCGTTCATTATATGTCATCAGATGTATCTTTAGCGCCGTCCGTTTTCCCCTCCACGTCCGGGGCCTGTTCCGAGGCGTCTTCGGCAGCCTCTTCCAAGACCTCTTCCGGAGTCTCTTCCGGTTCTTCTTTCTGTTTCTTTTCCGGAGTCTCTTCAAGTTCTACATCTGCGGAGACGCTTTCCGGTTCCGGAATGCCGCCGGCCGCCTTCAGCCGCTCCACTTCCTCGCGAATCTTCTGCTGCACGAGATCTTCCTTCGTCGTGTTCGCGGCGTTCGCCAGACTGAAGATCCTGCGGATGTCGGGCAGATAGACCAGCACCATGACCAGGATGAACAGGAATCCCGCGCCGAACAGGCCGACCGGCGTGGACAGCAGACGTCCGGCGACGCTCAGCACCGGCAGGCTCTTCACGTATCTGCCGATCAGTTTGTCCGCCGACGCCGGCACGGGGTCTTCGACCTTCGTGAAGTCTCCGGCCGTTTTGAACGCTTCGTGGTCGCCGATGACCTCCAGGACTCTGTGCGTGTTCCGCATGCCGTAGATGGACGGGTCGTCGGAAACGAAGCAGATGATGTCGTCCTTTTTAATGTCCGAAGGAGATACCTTCTCGATCAGGACGTACGTCCGCTCCTCGATCGTCGGCGACATGCTGCCGGTCGTGATCCAGAGGATGCTGTGGGAACCGACGAACGGCGTCTCTCCGCGGGCACCGAAAACCAGAACGAAAACGACCGCGCCGATCAGCGCGAGCAAAAGCAGCCCGACGACGACCGTCGTGATCAGCAGACGCAGTTTCCGGAAGCTCATTGATGTTGCCCTCTTTGAAATGATTTCACCGTTCGGGGCGGCGTATCACGTCCCCGACGCATGTCCATTGTATTGCCCGCAGACATGTTTTGTCAATGGACAGAATGCACAAAACGGCATCCCGGTTCAGAGGATGCCGCGCTGCACGCGCATTGCGGGAACGCTCAGGCGTCCTCCGGCGCGTCCGCCTGCGCTCCGCTCTTCTTCGCGTAAACGTAGAACAAACAGATCATGATCATATAGCAGACGGTCTTCGGGAGCATCAGCATGCCGAGGATCGGCACGAGGCCCGCCGCGACCGCGACCGGGATGTAGAAGAGGAAGGACAGCGAGATCAGGATCCACATCGGGCGGAAGGCTCTGATCTGTTTCCTTCTGCTGAAGAACAGGCAGATGATTACCAGTCCGAGCGCGACAAAAGGCACGTTGCGCAGGATGCCCCAGAGCACGGGACTGCTGTTTTCCAGCCAGCCGTTCTGCGCCGGCAGGCAGAGGATGATCCGGACGGCCGCGAGCAGATAGACGACGGAAACGACGGCGCGGTTCTGCTTCGCGCCGTAGGCTCTGACCCAGAGGTGGTACATCATGACGTAGAAGACCGTCATCGTGATCGACGTCACGAGCTTCCCGATCCCGAGCCATTTGGTGAAGTCCGCTTCGACGAAGTAGTTCAGCACGCGCGGGACCAGATGGAAGGCGTCGCCGCATCCGAGCACCAGCGTCGCGCATCCCATGATTTTTCCGATCGCGTCCTTCCGTTTCAGCAGGATGAGAATGCCCATCACGACCGCGAAAACGAGATAGATGACGTCGAACGCGCTTTCTCCGTATTTCATCCGTTTTTTCCTTTCGGTCCTTTTCCCGCATTTTAGCAGTTTTGATGTTGATTGTCAATGAAAAAGGCAAATGTTAAAAAACGGTGAACAACCGCACGGGAGGCTTGTTTTCCCTGCCTTTCGGGCGTAAAATATCATTTGCGCGGTCCGGAGCCGGAAAAAGGCTTCCCGGCCGTCCGAAGGGAGAAAACAACCATGAAAGAGACATACAGGCAGGGCTTCTTCACGGGAGAACGCGCCCTGTACGGCAAAAAAGACATCCGCGTGGAAGACAGCGTCTTCGACGACGGCGAGTCGCCCCTGAAGGAGTGCCGCGACGTCGAACTTTCCTACTGTCTTTTCCGCTACAAATATCCGTTGTGGTACTGCGAGAACGTGAAGGCGGACAACTGCACGTGGTACGAGATGGCGAGAGCCGGCGTCTGGTACACGAAGGACCTGACGGTCACGAACGCGTCCATCGAGGCGCCGAAGAACTTCCGCAGGTGCAGGAATCTGACGCTGAGCAACGTCACCTTCCACAACGCGGAGGAAACGCTCTGGCACTGCGACGGCGTGAAGCTGAACCGCGTGGTCGCGGCGCGCGGCCCCTATTTCTGCATGAACAGCAGAAATCTCGAGATCGACGACCTGACGCTGGACGGGAACTATTCCTTCGACGGCGCCGAGAACGTCGTCATCCGGAACTCCAGGCTGCTGACGAAGGACGCCTTCTGGAACAGCAGAAACGTCACCGTGTACGACTCCTACATCTCCGGCGA
>CACZRJ010000167.1 GCA_902783535.1 uncultured Ruminococcus sp.
CCGGATGATCGGGTGTCCCTCCGCTTCGAAAGAAACATGCTGCAGTTCTAATATTTGGTTTTCCTTCCGTAAGGCATTCCCGGCCCGCAATATGACGGCCGGGAATCGTGTATTGAGAAATATCTGTCTGTCCGCGGGCCTCTCAGGCGGCGGAAAGTTCAATGGATGCATCCATGGACGTTTCTGCGGATGTTTCCGTCTGATCCGCTCCGCCGATACCGCGGACGGTCTTGACGAACGAGAGGACCTGATCGGTCACGTCAAAGCGCGCGTCCCGCGTCCCGGATCCGAAGATGCCGATCAGAACGACTTCGTCTCCGTACTGGAACGCCGTCATCAGGCAGCCGCCCGCTTCGCTCGTCTGTCCGGTCTTCAGTCCGAAACAGGCGGGGTCGTAATATTTGCTTTCCGGGTTGACATAATGATTTGTGTTCGTCCAGGTGTTTCCTTCTCCGGACAGCAGATTGGTGTGCTCTTTTCCGATCCTCGTGTACTTCAGGATCTCCGGGGACGCCAGAACGAGTTCGCCGACGCGCATCATGTCTTCCAGGCAGGTATAGTGAAGATCGTGATGGTTTCCGTCCGGATTCATCCAGTTGGAATGCATGATCCCGTGCGCTTTCGACCAGTCGTTCATCTCCTGCACGAACACGGAAACGGCCGTGACGGCGTTCGGGGTGTCCGGCTTGATGATGCGTCCGACGTTCGCCGCGATCACGAAGGCGGCGTCGCATCCGGACGGAAGCAGCAGACCTTCCAGAAGCATGCCGAGCGTCGATCTGCTCCCTTTCGGGATATATGCGATCGACGAGCCGGAGGCGACGAGACTCAGTTCGTCTCCCGCCGTGCATTCGGTTTCCGGGTCCGCGTGTTCCAGCGCGACGAGCGCGGTTACGAGTTTCGTCAGACTCGCCGGGAAGATCTGTTCCGTCCTAGAGCCCTTCCGGAGCAGCACGCCCGCGTTCGAAGACCACGCGAACAGCTGTCTGCACGCGTAGGTCTCATCCGTGTCCTCGAGCAGAAGCATGTTGTCTTCCGTCGACATGTCCGGCGCAGGCGGAGCCGGCTCCTCGCTGGACTCGTCCTCGAATCCGGACGGCAGCGGAACGTCGGAATAGTCCGCCGGGACCGATCCGGACAGTTCGCCGGAGGCAGACGACTCCTGGGCATCTCCCGCGCAGGACGCCGTCAGAAGGACCAGCAGCGCCAGCAGGACGGAGAGCGCCCCGCATTTTCTTTTTCTGATTGCATTGAATAAAGCCATGCCAGTGTTTTCTCCAAAGGAAATCTCAGAATTTCAGTTTTTCCCAGACGGGAATCTCCTCTCCGAGCGCGTCGCGGAACCGGGAGATCATGTCCTTCGTGCCGACGACCGTGCCGTAATGGGTCGGAACGACGGCTTTCGGCGAGATCTTCTTCGTCAGCTCCGCCGCCTGCTCCGGATCCGTCGTATACGTTCCGCCGATCGGAACGAAAAGAACGTCGGGCTTCTGTTCGGCGGCTTCGGGCGTGTCGTCACAGTCTCCGGTCACGTAAAGCGTGATCCCGTCGATCGAGACGGCGTAGCCGAGCCATCCGTTCGCTTTCGGGTGGAACGGCTTGGCCGGATTGTACGCGGGGACCGCGACGATCTCCGTGTCGAACAGCACGCGCTTCTCGCCCGGACGCATGAGGATCACGTGATCCTCGTCCAGCCCGAGCTGCGCTTTCGCCTGAACCATCGTCAGCGGCATCAGGAAGACCGTGTCCGGGGAACTGACCTTCCGGATGTCCGCGGGCGAAAAATGATCGAAATGGTCGTGCGTCAGGAAAATCAGGTCCGCGTCGTGCTTCGCTCCGGCGTCCGGGATACGGAAGGGATCGAAGTACAGAACGGACGAACCGGCGTAGCGGATGCTGCTCTGTTCGGAAACAGAGATCCTTTCGGCAAATGCCTCGATGCCCATGATCACTCCTCCGGAACGATATAGTCGAAACAGCTTCTGGAAGCCGTATGCGGGCGGACGTGGCCGTTCGCCGCGGCAACATGGAGCGGATGGACGGCGTAGGCTTTGAGCGAAGCCTCATCCTCGAAGAGCGCGTCAAGCATCAGGTCTCCGTTCGAAGACGGAAGGCCTTCCGTGTACACGCGCGCCGAAACCAGGCCGGGAATATGCCCGTTCAGCCCTTCCAGAGCTTCCCTGATCTCCTGCCGGAAAGCGGCTTTTTCCTCTTCGGACGCTTCCTTCAGCGTCCAGACGATGACGTGACGGACCACGGTTCCCTCCTTCTACGCTTTCGCGTTCGCGTTCTTCTCGGCGGACGCCTTCCCCGCCTGCTTGATCGACAGGGAGATCCGCTTCTTGACGGGATCGACGCCGAGAACGACGACCTTCACGTCGTCGCCGACGGACAGCACTTCGCTGGGATGCTTGATGAACCGGTCCGCGATCTCGGAAATGTGGACCAGCCCGTCCTGGTGGACGCCGATGTCGACGAAAGCGCCGAAATCGATGACGTTCCGGACGGTTCCGGTCATGACCATGCCCGGTTTCAGGTCTTTCAGGTCCAGGACGTCCGTGCGGAAGACGGGAGGCGGCAGAGCGTCGCGCGGGTCGCGCCCGGGTTTCTGCAGTTCCTTGATGATGTCGCGGAGGGTCGGAAGACCGACGCCGCACGCCTGCGCGGCCTTTTCCTCGCCGTACAGTTTCACTTTTTCGGGGAGCAGCGTCAGTTCCCCGTTCTTCACGTCCTCCATCGTGTATCCGCAGAGGCCGAGCAGTTTCTCGGTCGCTTCGTAGCTTTCGGGATGGACGCCGGTATTGTCCAGAATGTTTCTGCTCTCCGGAACGCGGAGGAATCCGGCGCACTGCTCGTAGGCCTTCGGCCCGAGTTTCGGCACTTTCATGACCTGTTTGCGGGAGGTGTAAGCCCCGTTTTCCTCGCGGTACGCGACGATGTTTTTCGCCGTCGCCGAGGTCAGACCGGACACATGCTGCAGCAAAGAGGGCGACGCGGTGTTCAGGTCCACGCCGACCGCGTTCACGCAGTCCTCCACGACCGCGTCAAGACTCTCGTCCAGACGCTTGACGGGCATGTCGTGCTGATACTGTCCTACGCCGATCGCCTTCGGATCGATCTTCACCAGTTCGGCGAGCGGGTCCTGCAGGCGGCGGGCAATGGAAACGGCGGAGCGCAGGTTCACGTCGAACTGCGGAAATTCCTGCGCGGCGAGCGGAGAGGCGGAATAGACGGACGCGCCCGCCTCGTTGACGATCATATAGCTGACGCCGGGACAGCCGCGGATGAGTTCGACGGTCATCTGCTCGGTCTCGCGGGACGCGGTCCCGTTGCCGATGGCGATGTGTTCCACATGATGCTTCCGGATCATCGCGCCCAGTTTGGCGATGGCTTCCTGCTTCTGACGGTCGCCGTGGGTCGGATAGACGACGGCGGTATCCAGCACTTTTCCGGTCCCGTCGACGACGGCGACCTTGCATCCCATGCGGTAGCCGGGATCCAGCCCCATCGTGACCTTGCCCTTGACGGGCGGCTGCATGAGCAGCGGCTTCAGGTTCAGCGAGAAGTTATGGATGGCGCCTTCCGCGGCCGTATCCGTCAGTTCGCCGCGGATCTCGTTCTCGACGGAAGGCTGGAGCAGACGGTCGTACCCGTCCCGGACGGCGTTCGAAACGAACCCCGCCGCGGGCGCGCCGGGCTTCACGAACAGCCTGTCGGCAGCGGCGAGCGCGGTGTCGCGGTCGAGCTCGACGGAGACTTTCAGGAATTCTTCCTTTTCTCCCCTGTTCAGCGCGAGGACCTGATGTCCCTGAATGCGGGAAACCGGCTGTGAAAAGTCGTAGTAGGTGGCGTAAACGGAGTCTTCCTCCTTCGCCTGCACGGAACGGACGGTCCCCTGCCTGCGGATCAGCGTCTTCAGCTCCTTGCGCAGATCTGCCGAGTCGGACACCTGTTCGGCGATGATGTCGGACGCGCCTGCCAGCGCGTCTTCGACCGTTTCGACTCCCTTCTCGGGATCGATGAATCCGGCGGCGAGTTCTTCGGGCGCCGGGCCGTCCATCGGCTGCGCCAGCAGCGCCTCGGCCAGCGGCTCCAGTCCCTTTTCCTTTGCGATGGTCGCGCGGGTGCGCCGTTTCTGCTTGTACGGGCGGTAGATGTCCTCCACTTCGGCGAGCGTCAGCGCGGCGGCGACCGCCTGCTCCAGTTCGGGCGTCAGTTTTCCCTGAGACTCGATGCTGTGAAGCACTTCCTGCTTCCGCTCCTCGAGATTCCGGAGGTACTTCAGCCGGTCCTCGAGTTTCCGGAGCGCCGTGTCGTCCATGGCCCCGTGCGCTTCCTTCCGGTATCTTGCGATGAAGGGGATCGTATTTCCTTCGTCCAGCAGCGTCACGACGTTCTGAACGGCCTGTTCCGGCTTGCCGATCTCCTTTGCGATTGTTTTGATGATGTTGTCCATATGTCCTCTTCGTAGTGTTTTCTGTAGTTATCTGAGTCCCGCGCGGCTCATCAAGATCCGGCCTTCCGTTTTCAGCCATGCGACGGACGATCTGTAGTCCGGGCAGCGCCCTTCGACGAGCGCCCAGAACTTCCTGGAATGGTTCATTTCGATCCTGTGGCAGAGTTCGTGGATCACGACGTATTCCAGCACGGAGGGCGGCGCTTCCGCGAGCAGGCAGTTGAAATTCAGGTTCCCTTTCGAGGAGCAGCTTCCCCAGCGGGTCTTCTGCATCCGGACGGTCACCCGTCCGACATTCACGCCGAGCGCCGGCGCATGTTTCCGGAGCAGAGGAGGCAGCAGAGAGACCATGGTCTGTCCCATCCGCCGGATGTCCTCAGGGGTGAACATGTTCTGAGCATCCGCTTCCGCGTCCGCGGTTTCCTCGGCGAGCCTTTTCCGCGTCTTATCGATCCATGTCTCCTTCGATGAAACGAAGCGATCGATCTCCGACTTCGGCATGAAGCGCGGGGCGCTGACTTCCGCCTTCCCGTCAGCCATGATCCTGAGGGAAAGGGTCCGCCGGTCGCTTCGGACGAGCGTGTATTCGATCATTTCTCAGTCGGCGTGATACATGACGTCCAGGATCCGCCAGAGTTCGGATTCCTTGTCGTTGCGTCTCCAGGAATCCGCGTAGCGCTTGCACCAGTCTTCCGTGAATCCGTCCGGCGTCTTTCTGCGCCCGCCGCTGATCCGCGCGGACGACATGCAGATGAGGTATTCGCCTTCGGCGGCCAGGATGAGGTCGTCGATGATCTCGTTCTTCACGGGCAGTTTCCTGAACTGTTCCGC
>CACZRJ010000168.1 GCA_902783535.1 uncultured Ruminococcus sp.
CCGGGAATGATGATCGGAGGCATCGTCATGTCGATCATTCTCCGCCCGCGGCTCGCCACGGTGATGGCCGTGACCATCCCGGCGCTGATCCTTTCCATTTCGGGTCTTGTGCTTGCCGGATACAAAAGATTCCAGAACGTTCAGACGAAACTGGACAATCTGAACTCGACGGTCCAGGAGAACGTCACGAACATGCGCGTCGTGAAATCGTTCGTGCGCGAGGAGCATGAGATCGGTAAATTCCGCAAGGCGAACGGCGAACTGAAAGCGTCTGCGCTGTCCGCGACGAAGATCCTTCTTCTCCTGTCTCCGATCATGTCCTTTTTCATGAACGCGACCATTATCGGCGTGCTCTGGTTCGGAAGCAGGATGGTCTATCAGGAAGGAATGCTCGTCGGAGATCTTTCCGCGTTCATCACTTACGTCAATCAGATCCTGTTTTCGCTGATGATGGTGACCTTCCTGTTCGTCATGCTCGCCAGAGCGCTCGCATCCGCGAAGAGGATCAAGGAGGTCCTGAACGAGCAGGTGACGCTGAACGACGATGATGCGGCCGAAAAGGATAAAACGGTCGTCCGTGGAGAAGTGGAATTCAGAAACGTTTCCTTCCGCTACTACAAGAACAGCGAAGAGCAGGTCCTCAGCCATATCGATCTGACCATTCCCGCCGGTTCTGTCGTCGGGATCATCGGCTCTACCGGATGCGGAAAGACGACGCTGGTTTCCATGATCCCCCGTCTGTACGACCCGGACGAGGGGCAGGTCCTTGTGGACGGGACGGACGTCCGGGAGTACAGTCTTTACAATCTGAGGGAAGGAGTCGGAATGGTCCTTCAGAACAACGTCCTGTTTTCCGGCTCCATCGCGGACAACCTCCGCTGGGGCAACGAAGACGCGACGGACGACGAGATCCGGGCAGCGGCGGAAAGCGCTCAGGCCAACGGGTTCGTCTCGTCCTTCAAAGGCGGATACGCCTACGATTTGGGCCAGGGCGGGAAAAACGTTTCCGGAGGCCAGAAACAGCGCCTGTGCATCGCACGCGCACTGCTGAAAAAGCCGAAGGTGCTGATCCTCGACGACTCCACGTCCGCCGTGGACACGGCGACCGAGGCGCGGATACGGGAAGCGTTCTATAACGAACTTGCCGAAACAACCAAAATCGTCATCGCCCAGAGGATCTCTTCCGTCAAGGACGCCGACATGATCGTCGTCATGAACGAAGGAACGATCACCGGCATCGGAACGCACGAGGAACTGCTCCAAAGCAATACGGAGTACCGGGAGATCTTCGAATCCCAGTCCGGTATGCGGACCGAACGGGAAGGAGCGTGACCGGCATGTCGAAACGCACGCTTGAATCTCTGCAGAAACAGTATGCGCGCGCACTTCCGGACAAGCCTTCCGGAGGTCCCCGCAGGCAGATGACCGGGACCAGGGTCAAACCGAAAAACACCCGCGAAAGCATCCGCCGCATTTTTTCCTACGTGACCAGATACAAGGGAAGGCTGATCCTGGTCTTCCTGTGTATGGCGGTCCAGACAGTGTCCGCGCTGCTCGCTTCCTACATGCTTGCGCCGATCATCAACCGTCTCCAGATCTTCGCTTTCCCCGAAAAGGAAGTGGAGTGGACCGTGATCGGACGGCTGGTCAACGGGCTGATCGAACGGGTGAAGGAAAGCCCCGTCTTCTCATTCTGGCCGGAAGGCGGGCGGTTCGCTGAAATATCGCTTTACGTGCTCGCGGCCGTCTCCATTCTCGCCGTCGTCTACCTGATCGGCATCCTGGCGGAATATCTGCAGGCGAGACTGATGGTCTACGTCACGCAGCACGGCGTCGAGGCGCTTCGGAACGACCTGTTCACCGCGCTCCAGAAACTTCCCATCCGGTATTTCGACGGGAATACGACCGGCGAGATCATGTCCAGGTTCACGAACGACGTCGACAACATCGAGACGATGATGAACAATACGCTGCTGAATCTGATTTCGGGTGTCATCAGCCTTGTCGGGACGTTCATTTTCATGGTGACGACGAATATCTGGCTCTCGCTGGTGACCGTTGTCTTCATCCCCGTCTTCATGCTGCTGGCCGGATTCCTCGGAAAGCGGTCGGGAAAGTATTACGCAGGACAGCAGGCCGCGCTCGGCGCCGTCAACGGATATATCGAAGAAACCGTGACCGGCGCGAAGGTCGTGAAGGTCTTCAATCACGAGCAGGTCTGCGAGGAGGAGTTCGGCATGCTGAACGACGACTTGAGAAAGAAGCAGTTCAAAGCGCAGTTCTGGGGCGGGATCATGGGTCCGGTCGTCGGGAACTCCAGTCAGATCTCCTATGCCGTGACCGTCGGGATCGGCGGCGTCCTGATCGCGACGAGCGGATTCGGCGCCGGCGACCTGACCGTATTCGCGCAGTATTCCCGTCAGTTTTCCAGACCGATCAGCACGCTTTCTCAGCAGATGAACACCATCTACGCGGCGCTTGCCGGCGCGGAGCGCGTATTCAGCATTATGGATATGCCGCCCGAAGCGGCGGACGAGACGGGCCTTCCGGACAGTGCGGAAACAGATTCGGAGTTCGTCTGCAAAGGTCATGTGGAACTGAAAAACGTCACGTTTGGCTACGTGCCTGAAAAAACGGTTCTGAAAGACATTTCGCTCTATGCGAAACCCGGACAGAAGGTCGCGTTCGTCGGATCCACCGGCGCCGGCAAGACGACCGTAACGAACCTCCTGAACCGCTTCTACGATATCGAGCAGGGAGAGATCCTGATCGACGGAAGGGATATCAGGACCATCCCGCGTCATATCCTGCGGAAAAACATCGCCATGGTTCTGCAGGATACGCATCTGTTCACCGGGACCGTCATGGAGAATATCCGCTACGGAAGGCTGGACGCGACGGACGAGGAAGTGATCGCCGCGGCGAAGACCGCCTATGCGCACAGCTTCATCACCAGACTTGAGAACGGATACCAGACCGTGATCGAGCGGGACGGCGGGAATCTGTCGCAGGGACAGAGACAGCTTCTGAACATCGCCCGCGCCGCGCTTTCCAAAGCGCCGATCCTTGTGCTGGACGAAGCGACGTCTTCCGTCGACACGCGTACGGAAAAACACATCGAACGCGGTATGGACAGCCTGATGAAGGATCGGACGACGTTCGTCATCGCCCACCGGCTGTCGACTGTCCGCGACGCGAACGCGATCTTTGTGCTGGAGCACGGGGTCATCATCGAGCGTGGATATCATGAGGACCTGCTCGCGCAGAAGGGGAGATATTACGAACTCTACACCGGAAAAGCGGAGCTGGATTGATCGTCGGCAAAAAAGGGGGCTGTTTAAAAACCTGGCATTCTGTGGCCAGGGACTTAGACAGCCCTTTTTGTATTTGTTCATCTATCAATTCAAAAAATGACG
>CACZRJ010000169.1 GCA_902783535.1 uncultured Ruminococcus sp.
TCGAAGCGTGGGACTATGCCGACCTCAAGGAACTCGTGGACATGGACGCCGTCAAGGCGTTCCGCTCCAGAGCGCTGAATCCTGAACATCCTGTCCTCCGCGGTTCCGCTGAGAACGGGGACATCTTCTTCCAGCACAGAGAATCCTGCAATCCCTACTATGACGCCATTCCGGGCATCGTCGAAGAGTACATGAACAAGATCAACGAAAAACTCGGCACGGATTACGGTCTGTTCAACTTCTACGGCGCTCCGGACGCCGAGCGCGTCATCGTCGCGATGGGCTCCGTCTGCGACGTTACCGAAGAAGTCATCGACTATCTGAACGCGAAAGGCGAAAAGGTCGGTCTCGTCAAGGTCCGCCTGTACCGTCCTTTCGTCGCTGAGAAACTTTCCGCAGTCATTCCGGCAACCGTGAAGAAGATCGCGGTCCTCGACCGTACGAAAGAAGCCGGCTCCCTCGGCGAGCCGCTCTATCTGGACGTCGTCGCCGCGCTGAACCGCACCGGACGCAGCTGCATCAAGGTCGTCGGCGGACGCTACGGTCTCGGTTCCAAGGATACGCCGCCCTCCTCCATTTTCGCGGTTTACGAGAATCTGTCCTCCGAATGCCCGAAAGAGAATTTCACCATCGGCATCGTGGATGACGTGACCGGCCTGTCTCTTCCCGAGACCGTCAGCCCGGATACCGCTCCCGAAGGAACGATCGCGTGCAAGTTCTGGGGACTCGGCGGAGACGGAACCGTCGGCGCGAACAAGAACTCCATCAAGATCATCGGCGACCACACCGACAAGTTCATTCAGGCATACTTCCAGTACGACTCCAAGAAGACCGGCGGCGTGACCATCTCGCACCTCCGTTTCGGCGACAAGCCGATCAAGAGCCCTTACTACATCACGAAGGCGAACTTTGTCGCCTGCCATAACTCCTCCTACATTCTGAAGGGCTACCGCATCGTTCAGGACGTGAAGCCGGGCGGAACGTTCCTACTCGACTGCAGCTGGAAAGAGGAAGACCTCGACAGACATCTGCCTGCCGAAGTCAAATCATACATCGCGAACAACAACATCCGCTTCTACATCATCGACGCGACGACGATCGCGACGAAGCAGATCGGCAACGCCAAAGTCAAGAACACCGTTCTGCAGTCCGCATTCTTCTCGCTGGCGCACATCCTCCCGAAGGATGAGGCGATCGAGTATATCAAGAAGATGGCTTACAAGTCCTACATCAAAAAAGGACAGGCCATGGTCGACCTCAACTACGCGGCGATCGACGCCGGCGCCGACGCCGCAGTCGAAGTCAAAGTCCCGGACGCCTGGAAGAATCCGCAGCCTGACGCGAAAGCGCCCGCTCTGGAAGGCACCCGCGCCGACCTGATGAAGTTCGTCAACAAGATCGTGACGCCCGTCGGCCAGATGAACGGCGATCTGCTTCCCGTTTCCGCGTTTACCGACTACGTCGACGGCACGTTCCCGCAGGGCGCTTCCGCATACGAGAAGCGCGGCGTCGCGGTCTATGCACCCGTTTGGAATCCGGAAAACTGCATCCAGTGCAACAACTGCACCTTCGTCTGTCCGCATGCCGCCATCCGGCCCTACGCCATGACGGAGGAAGAGGCGAACGCAGCGCCCGCTGCGACGAAGTTCGCTCCGAAGCCGGTCCTGAAAACCAACTACAAATTCTCCATCGCCGTCAGCCCGCTCGACTGCATGGGATGCACGCTCTGCGTAAAGGACTGCCCGGTCACCGCGAAAGCGCTGAAAGACGCTGCCGTCGCGGCGAACGCGGAATTCCCGGACGATCCCAAGAAAGCCGCGAAACGCGCCGCCGAACTGGCGGAGCCGAAGAGCGCTCTCCGCATGGTCGCCATGGATACGCAGCTGGATCAGCAGCCCGTGTTCGATTACTGCGTCGCAAACATTTCCGAAAAATCCGAACTCGTCGCCAAGACGGTCAAGGGCAGCCAGTTCAAGCAGCCGCTGCTTGAGTTCTCCGGCTCCTGCGCAGGATGCGCGGAAACCTCCTACGCGCGCATCGTCACCCAGCTGTTCGGCGAACGGATGTACATCTCCAACGCGACCGGATGCTCCTCCATCTGGGGCGGCTCCGCGCCTGCGACGCCTTACACGGTCAACCGCGAATCCGGACACGGCCCCGCATGGGCGAACTCCCTGTTTGAAGACAATGCCGAGCA
>CACZRJ010000170.1 GCA_902783535.1 uncultured Ruminococcus sp.
AGTTCCTCGATTCTGCCGATGACTTTCTTCTCACGATAGAAGAAGAACAGCAGAGCGCCGATCAGGCAGGCGCCGAACGCGATCCATGCGGTCGTGCGGTACTGGGACGCGTTGACGATCTTCTGCTCGGTCCCGTCCGCTCCCATGACCACCGTCGCGACGGTCACGGACGTATATACGACCATGGACAGCGCCTGGCCCATCTTCATGGCGAAGGTCCGCGCAGCGAAGAACATGCCGCTCCGGTCCTCGCCCGTTTCCAGCGCGCTCAACTCCGACACGTCCGCGACGCAGGCCTGCGGCAGGATGCCGAGGATCGCCATCGGGATGCCCGCGCATCCGGCGATGATGATGCCCCAGATGAGGCCCTGACCGCACAGCGCCGTCAGAAGGAAGACCGCGGAATATGTGAAGAAGCCGGTGATGATCAGGTTCTTCTTTCCGATCTTTCTCGCCAGTCCGTTGACAACGGGATAAAGGACGAGACTGATGACCGTCATCAGTACGGTCAGAAGGAAGGTGTAGGAGGAGTCGATGCCCATCAGTTTCGTCTCAAAGTCGGCAAGACCGGTCTGGAAAAGGGTGACGGCGAAGAAATAAATGACGTCGGAATAGACGAAACGGCGGAACTGGCCGTTTTTAAAGGTCACAAGCAGAGAGCGGAACGCTTTCGTCTGCACAGGCTTGGAATCGATGTACTGACGCTCCTTGATCAGGAATGCGGGAAGGATCATCGCGATCGCGGCGAGGGCGGCAAGCACGCCGATGGCAAGACGCATGCCGTTCGCCTGGCTTCCGGCGATCCCCGCGAGCGGGCCGGCGACCGTCGGCACGAGCGTCGCGAGGGAGAAGCCCGCGATATATGTGAAGGAGATGTACGTGGAAACATTGATGCGGTTCTTCTGCGTGTTGCCCAGCTCCGCGATCAAAGCGTTGTACGGAGTGCAGTAGATGGTCATGAACAGATAGAAGAGCATCAGAAGAACGAAAATAAGGATGTCGTTCAGAATGACGTTTGATGACAGCGTCGGAAGGATGAAGATCGCGACAGTGATGACTGCGAACGGGATCGCGATCACCTTCATGAACGGGATACGACGGCCGCCCTTGAAATTGGCGCGGTCGGACCAACTGGCGATCAGCGGATCGGTGACTGCATCGAAAATGCGTCCGAAGGCCGTGATGACGCCGAAGATGGTCAGCGATCCGAGGATCGGATTCTGAGTGATGAACTGAGCGAACAGTCCGTTCGTCGCCCCTTCCGCGTCGGCAACGCCGGTATAAAGATGAACCAGCCAGGTGGAAACGATGCCTGACAGAAGACTCCAGCCGAATTGTCCGACGGCGAAGATCCACAGGATCTTGTTTGTGATCGGTTTCAGTCTTCCAGGTGTCTGCGCTTGTTTCTGCATGATTTTACCCTTTCCGGTCATTGAAATGTGGCATATCTCAAAACGTTCCTGCAAGAACCATGCGGCCATCAGCAAAAATTTCCGCCAACGCCGCACGATTTTGAGAATCATATCCAAATGACCGCATTCATCTTACACAATTTTGGGCAAATTGTCAATAAAGAATACAAAAAACGAAAAAAAACAAGTCAAATTTGACAGACGCAGGTGTTCCGTGTATAATAAGGGAAGAAGATCATAGAGGAGGAAACCATATGAAGACATACGATCCGGCATCCGTAAACAAACTCCTTCAATGGATTCAGGAATCCGATTCCGCCGTCTTCTTCGGAGGCGCGGGCGTGTCCACCGAAAGCGGCGTCCCGGACTTCCGCAGCAAAGACGGCCTATACAACCAGCACGACATCCGTTTCGACGCGTACCGGCCGGAATACCTGCTCAGCCGCAGTTGTCTGGACGACCATCCTGACGTTTTTTTCGAATTCTACCGGCAGAAGATGGATGCAAGACACGTTCAGCCGAACGCCGCGCACAGATTTCTGGCGTCGCTTGAAAAGGAAGGCAAGCTGAAAGCCGTCGTCACGCAGAATATCGACGGACTGCATCAGAAAGCCGGGAGCAGGAACGTCTACGAGATCCATGGGACCACATTGCGGAACTACTGCATGCGGTGCGGAAAAACCTACGGCGAGTCATATATCTACGACAGCCCGGAACGGGTCCCCCGCTGCAAGTGCGGCGGGATCATCCGCTGCGACGTCACGCTCTACGAGGAATCGCTTCCGGAGGAAGCCGTGCAGAACGCCGTCC
>CACZRJ010000171.1 GCA_902783535.1 uncultured Ruminococcus sp.
ACTCCAAAGCCATCCAGACGATCGCGCGCTCCATCATCGACAGCGTTCAGAGCGAATTCTACCTGAAATGCGTCATCGGCATCGGGACGATCGTTTCCACGGTCAAGGAGCTGGCGCGTTCCTACAAGGACGCGCAGGTCGCCCTCGAGGTCGGACGCGTCTTCGATACGGAGCAGTCCTGCATCAACTACGAGAACCTCGGCATCGGGCGTCTGATCTATCAGCTTCCGCCGACGCTTTGCGAAATGTTCCTTCAGGAAGTCTTCAAAAAAGGCTCGCTTGACAGTCTGGACCAGGAAACGCTTCAGACCATCCACGCCTTCTTCGACAACAATCTGAACGTTTCCGAAACGTCCAGAAAACTGTTTGTCCACAGAAATACGCTCGTCTACCGCCTCGAAAAGATCAAAAAACTGACCGGTCTCGACCTTCGTCAGTTCGACCACGCGATCACGTTCAAGGTCGCGCTGATGGTCAACAAGTATCTCGTCAACAAGCCGAACATGTTCTGATGCGCGCACAGAACCCGGGCTTCCAAATCTCAGCAGAAAAGAAATAGCATAAAATGATAAAATTTCAAAATGTTTCCATGGCATACCCGGACGGCACGGTCGCATTGCGGGATGTCAGTCTGAAAATCGACGACGGCGAATTCGTCTTCATCGTCGGCGCGTCCGGCGCGGGAAAAACCACGCTGACGAAACTTCTCCTTTGCGAAGAACGCGTTTCCTCCGGCATTCTGGAAGTCAATTCCTTCCATCTGGAGAAAATGCGCTCCTTCCGCATCCCTTATCTCCGCAGAACGATGGGCGTGGTTTTTCAGGACTTCCGCCTTTTCCCGAACAAAACCGTTTATGAAAACGTCGCCTTCCCGATGCAGGTCATCGGCGAGTCCGGAAAGCGGATCCGCAATACCGTGACCTACTTCCTGGACCAGGTCGGTCTGGGCGACAAAGCCGGCTCCTTTCCGCATCAGCTGTCCGGAGGAGAACAGCAGCGGGTCGCTTTCGTTCGCGCCATGGTCAACAATCCCAAGCTGATCATCGCCGACGAGCCGACCGGAAGCATCGACAACGATCTCCGCGACGGTCTGATGGACATGCTCCTGCAGGCCAACCGCAGCGGAAAGAAAACGGTCATCGTCGTCACGCACGACACGGATCTCCTTTACCGGTACCGCAAACGCACCATCCAACTGCACAAGGGCAGACTGGTCAGCGATCAGATCGGGTTCGAAGGATACGCGATTCCGGCGAACGGAGGTGAAAACGCATGAAGTTCTTCCGTTCCCTGGGCAGACATATCTCTCAAGGATTCAAAAGCATCCACCGCAACAAAGTCATGACGACGGTCTCCATCATCATTCTCGTCTCATGCATGCTCATTCTCGGAACGTTCTATCTGGTCATCACGAACATCGAGGAAAACTTCAACAGCATCGATCACCTCAACATCATCGAGGTCCGGATCAGGAATACCTGCACGCCGGAGGAAGTCGAAAAAATCGGCGAGAGTCTGACCGCCATCTGCAGGAATTCGCCCATCATTACCGAAGACCCGGTCTATGTTTCCAGCGAAGAGCACCTGAAACGTTTCCACGAACTTTACAACGACCAGACATGGAGTGCTTTCTTCACCGGAGAACTCAATCCGCTCCGCGCCAGCTATCAGATCACATTCACCAATTTTTCCGACATCACCGAAGTGGTCAGCATCGTCTCGAAGATTGAAGACATCGAACTGGATGGCGGCTCGAAAGCGATTTCGGCCGGGGACATCTCCAGTTGCATCGACGTCTACCGGAACGTCATGAGCATCAAGCGGACGCTGTATACGGTCGGCATCGCGCTGATGGTCATACTGATCCTGTTTTCCCTTTTCGTCATCGGCAACACCATCAAGCTCGGGATCACCGCAAGAAAAGACGAAATCATGTTCATGCGCTACTGCGGCGCGACAAAGCATTTCATCCGCGCGCCGTTCATCGTGGAAGGGATCATCATCGGTCTGCTGTCCGCTCTGATCGCGCTCGGTCTCGAATATCTCCTCTACGTCTATGCCCTTTCAGGGATCGTCCGCTCCAGTTCCGTCGCGATCACGGGCGGCGAGATCGCCATTTCCCCGTTTTCCGCGCACCTTCCGATTCTTGCCGCGGCATTCGTGATCATGGGACTCTTCGCGGGCATCATCGCATGCGCCGTTTCTCTGAAAAAATATCTGAAAGTCTGAAAGGAGCGCTCTATGGCCAACTCGAATAAATCCGCCGCTGTTCTCCGTACCGTTTCACTCGCACTGAGCGTTCTGATGATCATCGTGTGCGTGAGCTTTTCCCTTTCGCAGCAGGAGCCTGCGCTTCTCGCGGAAGCGCGGACATCCAAAGATGTGGATAAGGAAATCGCGGAATGCGAAAAGCTCATTCAAAGCCTCAATGCCGAAATGAAGCAGTGGGAAGAACAGCTGAAAGAGATCGGAAATCTCGAAAAGACCGCGCAGACCCGCGCGGAGCTGCTCGCCAGCAAAATCGAAGTGCTGGAGACTTCGATCGAATTGAACGAGTCTCTGATGGAATCGAACAAAATGAAGCGGGCCACCGCTCAGGCTGAAATCTACCTGGTACAGCACGAATACGAATACTATGAGGAGATTTTCTCGGAGCTCATGCGTTTTCTGTACGAGAGCGGGAGCATTTCGGATTTCGAACTGATCTTCTCATCCGCAAGTCTGGCAGAGTATCTGGAGCGTCGGGACGATTTCACGTCCGCCATGAACTGCGTCGAAGATCTGATGGAAAACCTGAGCAAATCTCATGCCCATTTGGTCGATCTTGACGAGGAATACGAGATCGCGCAAAAGAAATACGAATCGCTGATCGAAGAACTCGAATATCAAAAGACCGATCTCGAATCGGCGAAAGCCGAACTCGAGTCCGTCAAGAACGATCTCGGCGCCGGGTCCAGCCAGATTTCCGGCGAATATGCAAAAGTCAGCGACAATCTTGCAGCCGCGAAATCCAAATTGTCCGCGCTAAAAAAAGAGCGCGAAGTTCTGTACAAACAGGAGCAGCTGGCAAAGCAGCTGAATAAGAAGACGGAGATCCATACCGATTACATTGCTCCGTCCAAACTCTCGGCGTCCGGTTTCGCATGGCCGCTCGAGCTCGGCATCTCGTATCGCCTTTCCAGCTATTTCGCGACCCGGCAGAATCCCATCACCGGAAAAGGGACGGAGTTCCACCAGGGGATCGACATTGCATGCGCCGGCGGAACGCGGATTCTCGCGTCAAAATCCGGGATTGTTCAGAAAGCCGAATGGTACGGCGGCTACGGCAACTGCGTGATCATTTATCACGGAGAGGACAAAAAAGGACGTTCGATCACAACGCTTTACGGACATGCCAAGTCCCTCGCCTGCAAAAAGGGACAGGCGGTCGCGCAGGGAGATGTGATTTCCTATGTCGGAAGCACGGGCAGGTCGACCGGCAATCATCTGCATTTCAGCGTTCTGCTGGACGGCGTCTATGTCGACCCGGACGACTATCTCCCCGACGGCTACTACACGAAACTACCCAACGACTGACGCAGGAGCTTTGCGCATGGATGACGAAATCAGAACATCCGAACCGATCCCGGAGGAAACCCCTGATGCCGAATTGACGCAGGATTCCTCTGCGGAGCCTTCCCTGACAACGCCGGATGAGCCGGATGCGGCCGGGGAAATCGGCAAAAAGAAAAAAAGCAGAAAGCCGCGCAAAGAGGGTAAAAAAGTCAGCATTTTCTTCGCCATCTTCCTTTCCCTTCTGCTTTGCGGCGCGACGTTCCTGGCGACATACTCCTTACTTGGAAAGCGCCACGAAACCGAAACCGCCGAATGGAAATCCCGACTTGCCCGCTTCTCAAAAATGGAAGGCATGCTCGACGGGATCGAGAAATCCTACGCGCGCGATGCGGAAGAGTCGGAGCTTCTTGAAAACGCATATCACGCGCTCTTCGAAGGGCTTGACCCGTATTCCTTCTACATGTCATCGGAAGAATACGATGTTTTCGCTTCCGAACGGTCCGGAAACTACGCCGGCATCGGGATCAGCGTCGTATACGACCCGGAAACCGGAGGGATGTATGTCTACAGAGTGACCCCTGATTCGCCTGCGGAAGAAGCCGGAATGAAAAAAGGCATGGTCATTACGGCCGTCGGCAGCATCGGCGTCAGCGAACAGACATATCAGCAGGCAGTTCAGGCCGTTGCCGGAGAAGAAGGAACATCCGTCGGGCTGACCGTTCTGAGCGATTCCGAAACCAGAAAGATTTCCGTCAAACGGGGCATCATCAAAGGCAAATACGTCTGGTATACAAAGCTGGAAGGCGGGATCGGTCTGATCGAAATCGACGATTTCTCCAGTTCCGTCGTAGCCGATCAATTCAAAGAAGCCGTCGGCGAACTGACTGCCGACGGATGCACCGGATGCATCTTCGATCTTCGCGGAAACCCCGGCGGCGACCTGGGCGTCATCACCTCCGTTCTGGACTCTCTGCTTCCGGAAGGCACGATCGTCAATATCGTGTCGGGCGGAAAAACGGTCAGAACCATCTCTTCGGACGCGGATCAGTCGGTCGACCTTCCCATGGCCGTCATCGTCAACGGTTCGACGGCAAGCGCAGCCGAACTGTTTACCGCAGACCTTCGCGATTACGGTCTGGCGGTCATCGTAGGCGAAAAAACCTACGGAAAGGGTACGGTCCAGTCCATCTTCCGGAATGCCGACGGAAGCGCCTACAAGCTGACGACAAGCTACTATACCCCCGCTTCGGGCGCCGGCTATGACGGCGCCGGGATCACCCCGGACATCATCGCTCCATTAACGGAAGACGGCAAAAAAGCCAACCGCTTCCTGATTCCGCGCACATCCGACCTTCAGCTTCAAAGCGCAATCGCCGCCTTGAAAGATCAGGCGGAATCATCATAATCAACGAATTTAAACTTTTCACATACGGAGGACCATCATGTCTAAGCAAAACATCGTTTCCAATGAAGCCTATCAAAAACTGCTGGCCGACCTCGACTATCTGAAGACCGTCAAACGTCCCGAGGTCCAGGAAGCAATCAAAAAAGCCCGCGAATACGGAGACCTTTCCGAAAACAGCGAATACGACGAGGCGAAAAACGAGCAGGCACGCGTCGAAGAGGCCATAAAGAAACTGGAAGAGGAAATCGCCAATTCCGTCATTCTGGACGAGGCAAGCCTCGGAACGGAAACAGTTTCCGTCGGAAACGTCGTTGAAGTCCGCTGCCTCGACAACGGAAAAGAGTATACCTATCAGATCGTAGGCACTTCAACCGAAGCAAATCCCGCAACCGGATTCATCACCGACGACTGCCCGCTCGGCAAAGGATTCATGAACCAGAAACGCGGCGCTCATGTCGTCATCGAAACACCCGGCGGCGTTCGCAGATTTACGATCCTCGACATCAGAAAGCCCGAGAAGTAAATCCAAGTCCAGTCGGAACATACCGACAGAATCGGAGAAAAGCAAATGACAAACCAGCAAAACAACGCTGCCGGAGCATCCAGTCTGGCAGAGATCAGAAGGCAAAAACTGGACGAACTGGTCAGCCGCGGCGAGAATCCTTTCCTCATCACCAAATATGACGTTACCCACCACAGCGAAGAAATCAAATCGTCTTTCGACGATCTGAACGGGAAAAGCGTCTCCGTTGCCGGCCGGCTGATGTCGAAACGCGTCATGGGGAAAGCGTCCTTCTGTCACGTTCAGGATCTGCAGGGCAGCATTCAGGCGTATGTTGCCAGAGACTCCGTCGGCGAAGAGCCGTATGCGTCATTCAAAAAATATGACATCGGCGACATCATCGGAATCAGAGGAACCGTCTTCCGCACACAGGCCGGAGAGATCTCGATTCATGCGGACAAAATCACACTGCTTTCCAAAAATCTGCAGCCCCTTCCCGAGAAATTCCACGGCCTGACCAACACGGACATCCGCTATCGTCAGCGCTATCTGGACCTGATCATGAATCCGGACGTCAAAGATACGTTCATCAAGCGTTCGAAGATCCTGTCAGCCATCCGCCGTTATCTCGACGGACAGGGATTCATGGAGGTCGAAACGCCGATCCTCGTATCCATCCCCGGAGGCGCGGCCGCGCGACCGTTTGAAACGCATTTCAACGCGTTAAACGAGGATTTCAAGCTCAGGATTTCCCTGGAACTGAACCTGAAGCGGCTCATCGTCGGCGGACTGGAAAGAGTCTACGAGATCGGACGCGTCTTCAGAAACGAAGGGATCGATACGCGCCACAATCCTGAATTCACATTGATGGAGCTGTATCAGGCATACACCGATTTCGAAGGCATGATGGACCTCACGCAGAATCTCTATCGTTTCGTCGCGCAGGAAGTGCTCGGAACGACGAAGATCACGTATAACGGCGTCGAAATGGACCTCGGTAAGCCCTTCCAGCGCATGACGATGGTCGAGGCAGTCAGAAAATACGCAGGCGTGGACTTTGACCAGATCCATTCCGACGAAGAGGCAAAACGCGTCGCCGACGAACACCATCTAGCTTACGAGGAACGCCACAAAAAAGGGAATATCTTAAATCTGTTCTTCGAGGAATATGTCGAGAAAGAGCTTGTGCAGCCGACGTTCATTACGGAGCACCCGATTGAGATCTCCCCGCTGACGAAGAAAAAGCCGGACAATCCGGAATACGTCGAGCGCTTTGAATTCTTTATGAATACCTGGGAGATGGCAAACGCATACTCCGAACTGAACGACCCGATCGATCAAAGGGCACGGTTTGCCGCGCAGGAAGAAAACTTCCGTCAGGGAGACGCCGAAGCGGAACATACGGATGAGGATTTCCTGAACGCGCTTGAAATCGGTATGCCCCCGACCGGCGGCATCGGATTCGGAATCGACCGGATGTGCATGCTGATGACGGATTCCGCTGCAATCAGGGACGTTCTCTTCTTCCCCACCATGAAGTCACAGAAGACCGGATCGGAGGAAAAAGAGGGACAATCCGGGACGCCCGAAAAATCCGAAGGACCCGAATGCGCCTGCTTTACCTGTCCC
>CACZRJ010000172.1 GCA_902783535.1 uncultured Ruminococcus sp.
CGTCGTCGACGACCGCGACCCAGTACATATGCTTCGGCTCCTTTCGCTTCGGATGATTCTTACATGCAAACAGTCTTACACACGCAGTCAGGAAAAGTCAATATATTATGGAAGATTTTTTCGTCACGATGTTGATAATGATACGACATCTGTCACATTATGCAGCAAAAAACGCCGTTTGTCAAAGGTTATCCGCTCCGATTTGCGGAATCTCCAAAATAATGACCGGAAGGACTGACTTTGCGGTGACCGGCCGCAAAAAGACGAATGGATTTCGAAACTGAAAAAAAGGAATTGATTTTACCGAAAGAGTGTGATAATCTACAAAAAGACGGAGGAATTGTCCCAAGGCATCCGCAGAAAGGTCGAATGGATGGGCGGATTCTTTCCGTGGCTTTGCATCAGCATGGAAACAAGGAAAAACCGTCGCGGAAAAATCCGCGGACATCGGCAGAAAAGGCGGCAGATTTCCGCCGCCGGAAGGAGGGAAAGGTTGAAAAAGAAACTTTGCTGTCTGACACTTGCTTTTGCTTTCTGTCTGTTCCTGCTCGCAGGATGCGCTTCTCCCGGCGCGGAGACGGGGGAGGAGAACTGCCTGACCAAAGAGGAACTGTACAAACTCGTCGACAGGGCGGTCAAATACGGGAAGCAGACATCAGGACTGATGATGGACGAGACCTCCGCGTATTTCTTCGGATTCGCCGGGGCGGCGGTCAGCTCCATGCGGCTGGCGGTCGAAAGGATCCTCTGGCTGAAAGGCGAAGGCGAGGACTTCGACGCACTCGCGGCGGGAAGCAGATACACCGACTGGGACACGATCGCCGAGATCAATTTCGCTTCTCCCTATCCGTATTATTTCGAAGGCCTGATCTACGACATCGAAGGCAAGGCGGAGGAGGCCGGCAGATGCTACGGCTACGCCGCGTCGATGGAGAACTTCCCGGACAAGGGACTGAACTTCTACGAACTCCGGAATACGGACGTCAGCGCGCTTTACGCGCTGCGCGACGAGCTCCGGAAAAAGGAGAACGAGATCTACGAACTCTGGACGCCGGACTTCCACGGATACGAGCGCAGCGTCTACAACGCGTTCCCGGACTATATGTACAATGTCGCGGTCCAGAAGATGGACGCGGAGGATTATCCGTTTGCCGTGGACACGATGCGGATCGTTTTGCGGGAGAACCCGAAAGTGGAAAGCTTCTGGGGCGCGGCCGTCATCGCGGCGCTGTACGCGGACGAGCCGTACCAGGCGGCGCTGTGGCTGGAGGAAGGGCTCAAGTATTTCCCCGACAGCGAAAATCTCGGCATGCTGAAGAAATCGATCGAGAAGATCGCTTCCGAAAGCGAAGAAGGGGGTGAGGAAGGATGACATCCTTAAAGACAAGAAGACATTTCTCCTTTCTGCTCGTTTTTGCGATCGTTCTGCCGCTGCTCGTTTTCCTTCCGTCGACCGTTTCGGTCTCCGCGCAGACGATCTCCATGAGCGACTACATCGACGGCATCGACTATACCCGGCTCACCCAGCGGGCCATGCGGATGATGACCGAATACAGAGCCTTCATCACTTTGGACAAAATGGAATTCGAAGGGGAGTTCCTCGCGGCCGAGCCGCTGACGATCGAGGAGATCAACGAGGTCGTTTTCACCAGAATGAACGACATGCATCTGACGCTCCCCGAAGTGAAGGTCTTCTCCTCCGTCGGCGAGAATCTCACCCGGGAGCAGAAGCGGGAGATCGGCAAAAAACTGATCGTCGCGATCTCCGAATACACCCAGGTCGCGGGTCTGCCCGGCGGCGGCGTCCTGACGAGACAATTGCTTTACGACAATACGAATCCCACCGTCGAAAACCGGATACTGAACGTGGCCGCGGATGAGATCAGCGCCCAGATCGGGAACAAGATCCAGCAGCGGGTTCAGAATGTGGTCGACTACGAGATGAAACGGATGGGCAAGGCCGTACCCGCGACCGGCGGGGCGAAAGCGGGCATGATCGGGTTCGTGTTCGCGTCGGTCGACGCGGCGCAGGACCTTCTGGACGACAGCGAATTCGACGCGTTCTGCAAGAAACTCGAAAAGATGTACGCGCGCATCGCCGAATTCTACGCGTCCTGCAGCCAGAAATTGAACAGCTTGATCGAAGAGAAAAACCGCGGACGCCGGCAGATCAGATTCGACCCGAAAAAGGCGAACGCGGTCACCACCTGCAAACTGCTCGGAGTCGAAGGCGTCAAAATGAAATATTCGATCGAAGGCAGCCTCGTCCGCCAGGGCGAACCGGACGAACTCGTCGACCCGACGGACAATTCCGGCACCTATGAGGGCAAACTGAAGCTGGTGATCGAGGGATACGAACTGGACAAGTGCTTCGACGCCGTTTTCGCGGACAAGTGCGACCTCTGGAACAACAATTATCACATGACCGACTGGTGCCAGATCCTGCACAAGTTTCCGGGCCTGCCGAATGCGCGGTCCGAGTTCCTTTCCATGTTCATCCCGAAAGTCAACAAACCGACGATCCTGAAGCGGACGCTGGTCGGGGAATTCTCGGTCACGCTTCCGAAGAAAGCGGTCACCGACATGGACCCGGTGCTGAAAGGCGTCTTCAACAGCGTGTCGGACAGCATCGACTTCCTGCTGGAAATGAATTTCGGGCAGGAATACAAGATCCCGCAGTCGAAGATCGTGGGCGGGAAGCGGATCGAACTCGGAAAACCGGTCTCGCAGTGGCATCTGTACGGCTACGTGCACGGCGGGAAGTCCGTCGACTCCATCCACGTGACCTATGTCGGGAACGAGGCGTGGTCGGTCTTCCTGCAGAACCAGGGCGTCGGGGACATCATGTATGCCGGAAAAGGCGCTGACATGGTCGTGCCTCCGTCCGACTTCGGAGACGCGTGGAAGCCGATCGAAAAGGCGCCGGACATCCATTTCGAAAGTCTATACCAATACTAGTCCACAACCGTTCAAGGAGGGAACATCATGAAAAGATTATCCATTCTGCTTCTGGCGTTCGTGCTGATCTGCGCGCTCTTCGCGTGCGGACAGACGACCCCGGCGGGC
>CACZRJ010000173.1 GCA_902783535.1 uncultured Ruminococcus sp.
CAGACGCCGGTTTACGAAGAGATCCTCGAAGATCTGAACGGCTACACCGACGATCTGAAGGCGAGCGATGCCGAATCCTGCGCCAAACTGGAAAAGCTTGCCGTCGAAGAAGCCGCGAGGGCGGACAACTATCTGAGCAGAGTTCGCGCCAAACAGGACCCGGGACGCGTCGAGATCGTCAAGAAAATCGAACAGTTCGAGCGGGAGGGCCGGTTTGCGGAAGACGTCGAGGACGATCCGCCCACGAAGCCTCTGCTTCCGGACGACATCGATTACTATCATTCCGGGCCTGTTGCAAAATTGAAAACAAAAGCGGCCTACGCCGCCGCAAGGAAATTCGTTTTCAAGCTTCTGGAAGAAAAGAACATGATCATCAGCGAGATCCGGGGCGTTGAAAATATGTCTTCCCTGCAGGATGGCGCGGTCATTACGTGCAATCATTTCAACGCGTTCGACAGTTTCGCCATCCAGCTCGCTTACGAAGCGTCCAACCGCCCGGACAAAACGTTCTACCGTGTCATTCGCGAAGGAAACTACACCTCCTTCCCGGGATTCTACGGTTTCCTGATGCGAAACTGCAATACTTTGCCGCTGTCCTCTAATCTTCAGACAATGAAAAAGTTCACCGAGGCGACCGGCAATCTGCTGAAACAGGGGCATTTCGTTCTTGTCTATCCGGAACAGAGCATGTGGTGGAACTACCGCAAGCCGAAGCCGCTCCAGAAGGGCGCATATATTTTCGCGGCCCGAAATCAGGTCCCGGTCCTTCCCTGCTTTATCACAATGAAGGACTCGACGATCATCGGCGGCGACGGTTTCCCGGTCCAGGAATACACCATCCATATTTCCAAGCCGATCTATCCCGATCCGAACCTTCCCTACGCGAAAAAAGTGCAGACGCTGATGGACCGGAATTACGAGATCTGGAAGGAGATCTACGAAAAAGAATATCAGATTCCCCTCTCCTACATCACCGACCAGAAAACCGCATCCGAGTTCTCCGCAGACGCGTGACCTGATCCTTTGCATCAGATACCGAGGCCGGCCCGTTCGCGGTTCGGCCTTTTTTCCTGTCAGGGATTGCAAACACCCATTTTTTGTGGTAACATCTGCATTGGTAGGTTTCACCTGACTTCACAAGAATTATGTCTGGAGTTTTGTAATGAAAAGCATCGGAAAACGTCTCGGCGAAGCTTTTTCCTATATTATCATCATTTTCGGAGCTCTGCTCGCAAGCTTTGCCGTCATCTGCATTCTGCTCCCGAACGACGCGATCGATTACGGTACCGCGGGCATCGCGATCATTCTTCATCACCTCACGGGGCTCAACCTTTCAATCTGCGTCGCGATCGTTTTCGTACCCTTTCTGATCGCAGGCGCGATCATTCTCGGCATCAAATTCGGCCTCAAAGCGCTTGTGGGGAGCGTGGCGTACACTGTCGGGCTTGAAGTGTTCGAGTACATTCCGTTCAGGCTGAACGTGGAGCATTTCCTCGCGGTCGTTTTCGGTGGCGCCTTGCTCGGTCTGGGGCTCTCGCTGATCCTCCGCCACGGCGGATGTATCGACGGATCGGAGATCTTTGCGAACATTCTGCTGAAGAAATATTTCGACAAGACCGGAAAAAACTTCAGCATGACATATATCCTCGTTGCCTTCAACGCCTGCGTGTACGTTGCCGCGTTCTTCCTCATCAACCGCAACGCGGCCCTGATGAGCCTTCTGGTTTACGTCGTCGCGACAGCCATCATCAACCACTTCACAGACCGGTTCGAGGCGATCAAGCAAGTGACGATCATCACCAAATCGCCGGAAGGCGTTATCAGCGACCTCAAATCCAAAATGAACAAGACCTGCACCATGATGGATTCGCGCGGGGCGATCGCGGGCGAAAACACGACGCTGATCTGCTACGTCAACTATTTCGAACTGCAGAAGGTCAAGGACATCATTTCCAAGCACAAGGGCACTTTCAGCACGGTGTCGACGATCGACGAGATCATCCGATAAGGATACAAAAAAGAAAAGAACCGGCTTCTGCCGATCCGTTCGCGGATTTCAGAAGCCGTTTTTTGCGCTTTTTCAGAAAAAGAACCGGGTACCCGAAACATAGAAACGTTACGAATACCCGATTTGGCAGGGGTAGAAGGACTTGAACCCTCAACTTACGGTTTTGGAGACCGTCGCTCTACCAATTGAACTATGCCCCTGTGTGCCCAGCAGGTTTACATTATACCACATCCGGGCGCATTGTCAATAACCTTTTCGAAAAAAAGCTGTCAGAAGCCCAGCTGATCGTTGACCAGGATCACGTGGATCCTGTCCTTGTGTCTGGAATACCGGGTGATCAGGAACTGGCAGCAGATCGTATCCGGGGATTTGCAGTCCGCGCAGGACCCTGTCTTGGCGCAAGGCGTCGTCAGGCCGAACCGTTGCGCATTCGTCACAGCGGCAATGTTTCGCGCGCGTTTGATCGCCGAATCGGTATCCGGACAGATCTTGTTCATTCCGACGATCAGAAGCACTTTTTTCGGTCCCTGTGCTATGGCGGACACACGGTTCGAATTTCCGTCGATATTGACCAGGATCCCGTCTTCCGTCATGCCGTTCACGCTGGACAAAAAAACGTCAGCGTCGTAAGCGGCAAGCATCGCTGCTCTCTTGTCTTTCTCGGCGTCGCGGTCCAGATATCTGTATTCTCCATTTTTCAGGGCGTCGACCAGCCCGATTTCCCATGCGCTCATGCATCCGCCCATCGTCACCATAGCATTTTTCGGAATGATGCTCAATGCGATCTCGAGGGCTTTTTCTTTTGACTCCGCGTAATAACCGGTCATATTTCTTGACTGCAGCCCGCGAATGACTTTTGCCGCAAGAAGCTCGTTTCGTTTTGTCTTGTACTTTTCAACCATTTCCATATATGTTTTCCCTCCTGCCAGGCGGCTGCCCGCCGTCCAATTCGTTCTAACGATCTATGCCGACGCGATTATTATACTCGATCCCGGAACGATTGTCCATAACGAAGACAAAAATTTGCCTTGGCAATATTTTTTTCATCTCAAATTCACAGAAGACCAGTCGTCCGAGACGGCAAAGATCGGCATTATGTCAACTTTAGAAATTGAGCCTCGTTTCAGATTATAAATTGTGGCGTATTTCTATCATTCGGCAAATAACAGGAATCATACTTGACAAGTTCCGCGATTCGGGCTAATATGATTGACAGGGGTTGATTTTGAGCCTTTTGCTGATGCTCCGGACATGACATTTTCCCTCTCGGCGGTATCCCGGGCGCGGATGCGCTCAGCTCTCCGCTCCGACGGCAAACCGGAATGCATCGCATTTCAAAAAACTCTCGAAAATTATGTCAACCAATCGCATAAGCAGCGCGCCGCTTTCCAAAAGCAGTGGGAGCGGATGACGCGAAAACAATATTCATTTTGGAGGACAACCCATTATGAGCAGTTTCGAAAACCTGAGGATCGTCGACAACTTCTACCAGACCTCTCTGTTCTTTCCGATGCCGACCGTCATCATCAGCACGCTCTGTGAAGACGGAACGACTTCTCTCGGACCTTATTCTCTCGTCCAGCCGTATTACGTCGCAGGCAAGGACTATTACGCGATGCTGCTTTCCTGCCGAAACTCGTCCAATACGGCTCAGCACATCCTGAGAAACGGAAAATGCGCGATCAATTTCATCAATGACGACCCGAAGACTTTCAAAGAAGCAGTCAAGCTTTCCTGGCCGGGCGACACGCCGGCCGAAAAAATGGCGAAATGCAATTTCAGGCTTGAAAAAAGTCTGCTTGAAGAAGAAACAGGCGAAGTCCGCCCGCAGGTACTGAGCGACGCGATCGAGGTCATCGAATGCACATGGGTCCGCGAGCTGGACGGAGCCGACAGGGACCGGCCGGGAGAGTTGAACGGATACGAAGGCCCGTATCATGATTTCAACGGCATCACGAGCAAGTTCGGGGCTCACTTCATTCTGAAAATCGACAGGATCCTGATGAAAAAGAAATACAGAGACGCTATCATCAACGGCGTGACAGCGAAGGATTTTCCCCCGCTCCCTGTCGACTACGGATACCGCGACTCCAAAAACTTCTGGTTCCACCGCAAGCGCCGCATGAGGGCTGAACTCCTTCAGGTACGCAAGAACACGCTTGAATCAGTCAGATACGCTGCAGACCGGGCGGACGACAAGGTGAAGTTCACCGACGACGCGCTTGAAACCATTCTCGGCGTTCCGCGCGTGTTCCTCCCGCTCGTCCTGAAGGGATGCGTCTCATGGGCAAAGGAAAACAACGTCGAACTGGTGACGGCCGAGCACATGAAAATCATCAACGACAAACGCGCAAAAGAAAAAGAGAAGAAAAACTGAAAAACCGATTCTGTTTTTGCCTCCTTTTCAACCCGCTTCAGAAATCGTCGAAAAAACGAAGTTTCGAATCAAGCCGCATCCCGTCTGCTTTTGAAAGGAGAACTGATCATGCCGCAAACCATTACGCTCAAGGACGGCAGTTTTCGCGTTATCGGATACGTCACAGTGCATGAAAATGGAGACAAGACCCTCAAAGACGCAAGTTTTCGGGTTCTCGGATACTATGTCGCGTCGACGAATACCACGAAAGACGCGTCTTTCCGGGTCGTCGGTCACGGCGATATTCTCACGATGCTGCTGAACAAGTAAGCTTTTCGCGCAGCCACGAATTCAACCGGTCGAGGGACGCTTGCCGTACGGCAGGCGTCCCTGCTCGTTGTCATTTCCCTTTCCAACAAGAAAACAGGCTTTACCATCCAAAAGCTTTCGCTGATGAATCATAAAGTCTGTTTTTCTTTTGGTGCACCTTCAGGGACTCGAACCCTGGGCCCACTGATTAAGAGTCAGTTGCTCTACCAACTGAGCTAAAGGTGCTTACCGATTAATCCATATTGGTGGGCCATCAGGGACTCGAACCCCGGACCAACCGGTTATGAGCCGGTAGCTCTAACCAACTGAGCTAATGGCCCATGTTGGAATCCCCACGCCGTTCGGTATAGGGAATGACGTGGGGAAAACGTGTCAGCATCGACCTATCGTTCCGGGCCGCTTCCAGCCAAGTATTGTCGGCACAAACGAGCTTAAC
>CACZRJ010000174.1 GCA_902783535.1 uncultured Ruminococcus sp.
AGGAAGACAAAAAATGAGAGAGTCCATAACTCAAATCCGTTATGAACTCTCTAAATGGTTGCGGGGGCGGGATTTGAACCCGCGACCTCCGGGTTATGAGCCCGACGAGCTACCGAGCTGCTCTACCCCGCGATGTGGTTGGATCTGTTCCAAATATGTGTGGTGCCGGAGACCGGGGTCGAACCGGCACGAGGGTTTAATCTCACCGGATTTTAAGTCCGGGGCGTCTGCCAATTCCGCCACTCCGGCGAACACAGCAACGCTAACTTATCACAAAATGTATGTCTTGTCAAGAGTTTTTTCTAAAAGTCGGGACTTTTTTAGACCAATCATTCGAGGAAGTCCGGAATGAATGATTCCGACGCAGCTTCTTCATCCTGAATGTAGGCATGATTGATGCCGAGCTTCTTCGCGAAGTCGACGACGTCGTCATACTCCTCAGCCGTTACTCTTCTGTTCAGCTCCGGATAGTTCTCAAGGCCGAAAGGCGTAAACTGACTCATAATACTGTACACGACGGAATCACGGTACTCTTTGAAAAGATAGGCAATGATCTTTTTCGAGTCGTCCGAATGTCCGGGAAGGACAAGATGCCTGACAATGAGTCCTTTTGTCATCATCCCGTCACTTCCGTATTGGCATGAGGGCTGCTGAGTAGCCATTTCCCGGATTGCCTGCTTGCAAACGGCCGGATAGTCCGGAGCCGAGGAATACTTTTTTGCGAGCAGGGGGGACATGTATTTGAAATCCGGCAGGTAAATATCGATCAGTCCGCTCAGAGACCGGATCATGGAGACCGTTTCGTAGCCGGAGCAGTTCATCAGCACCGGCAACGGGAAGGACTCTTTTTTGATCCTTTTCAGAACGGGAAAAAGCTGAGGCAGAAAATGATCGGGCGTCACCAGGTTGATATTATGAACGCCGAGCTCCGCCATATCATAAAAAAGGTGATACAATTCTTCTTCAGAATATGCTTTGCCTCCTCCGGACGCGATTTTCCGGTTCTGGCAGTAAACACACTGCAGAGCACATCCGGTGAAGAAAACCGTTCCGGAACCGTTCTTCCCGGAGATGCACGGCTCTTCCCAGTAGTGCGGGGCGGCGCGGGCGATCCTTACGGTTTCGCCGGACATGCATTTTCCGTATTCCAGGCGGCGGTCTGCGCCGCATTGCCTCGGACAAATGTTACAGTTCACTTCTGAACTCCCTTCTGCGCTTTTCACGAACAGCAAGCCGCGCTCGGGTGCGGCCGTCAGGAGAAAAACGCGTCCGCACCGTCTTTCTGAAATGCGGCACGGACGTGTTTCGGCATTCTCTGACCGAAATTAGATCTTCGTCCATTTGAAGCAGAGCATGGTCATGTCGTCGAACTGGCTGTTCCCTTTGATGAAGTCTGCTACAGACTGCCGTACGCCTTCGTTGATCGATGCCGGGCCGGCCTCGGGATCGGATTGGATACATTGCTGCAAACGCTCTTCACCGTAAAGCGCATGCGTTTTGTCTTCCGCTTCCGTGACGCCGTCGGTATAAAGATAGACGACGTCGCCGTCTTCCAGCTGAACGGTCTGAACGCGGTATTTCGTTCCTTCCATTCCCGCAAGGACGAATCCGTTTTTGAATTTCAGATAATCCGCTTTTCCGGCGTGAAGCAGCAGCGGAGGGTTGTGTCCCGCGCTGACGAATTCCATTTTTCCGGTGTCGAGATCGAGTATGCCGACCCAGAGCGTTACGAACATTTCCGCTTCATTTCTTGCGCAAAGCGCGGTGTTTGCTGTTTCCACGGCTTTCGCCAGATCGGGGATGTCCCGGACGCAGTTCTGCAGGATGATTTTGGACGAAGCCATGAAGAGCGCTGCCGGAATGCCTTTTCCCGACACGTCGCCGATGACGAAAGCCATGTGCTTCGGACCGACGTAAAAGACGTCGTAAAAGTCTCCGCCGACCTCCTTGGCCGCTTCCATCGAGGCGCTCAGTTTGAGATTCGCACACCCGGGATAGTCATCGCTGATCTGCGGGAGCAGGGAATGCTGGATCACGTTCGCCACTTCGAGCTCGGACTGAAGCCGGCTTCTTTCAAGCGCGATCTTTCTCTGCTTTTCGATGTACGTCATGATCAGGATCATGAGGACGAATCCGAGCGAATTGACGACAACGAACGGGATCGCGATCCTCTTGACGATGTCCAGAGCCGTTTCAAACGGCCGGACCATGAGAAGGACGATGCCGAGGTGGAGGAGTTCCATGACCACGCTGAGCAGAAATGCGAAATAAGGTTTTTCGATCTGTTTTTGCCATTTCATGGAAACGAATCCGCAGATCAGTCCGATGGAACAGGTCGCGACGACGCATGCGGGAGCTGTGATCCCGCCCATTGCGAGGCGCTGCCCGCCGGCGATGACGCCCGCGATGATGCCGCCGAGAGGACCGCCGGTGAAGCCGGCGAGCATCGGCCCGATGTCGCGCACCGAAACGATCGCTCCGTTCAGTTCGAATCCGGAGATATTTCCATAAATGCCGAATATGCCTCCGAGAATTCCGACAACGATGGCGTAGATCCATTTTTTATCGGATTTTACGATTTTGGAAAGGATCGCACTGCCCCCGATGAATGCCGAAACAACGAGGATCACGGCAAGGGTGCCGAACATTTTCGAAAACATTTCTCCAATATCACTGATCATTGTAAAGCCGCCCTTTTAATCAAATGGTTTTTTGTGCCGAATGACCGGATCGTCAAATACCCGCACCATCATTATATTTGATGGATTGAATCTTTTCAAGAGGAAATACGCATTCAGCGGTGGCAAAAACGGCAGCGGGGGGAAAATACCCGCTTATATATCCGGATGCAGGCCGGTATCCGGCAGATGGATTACGCTTCTTCCTCCGCGACGAGAACTCTGAACGCCTCATAGAGTTCTGGAAATTTCCTTTTGATGCTGACCGGCCTGCCGGTCTCGTTCAGGAAGGCGTGAAGAGACGTTCCGGAACAAACTTCGACGCCGTCCGGATTCGTCATCCGGTATGCGAATTTCAGGGTCACGCCGTTGAATTCCGCAATGGATGCGCGGATCGTGATCGGTTCGGCGAATTTCGTGGGCCGCTTGTAATCGCACGAAACGTTCACGACTGCGGAAATGATCCCCAGCGATTCCAGCTTGGCATAATCCCAGCCGGCCTTTGAAAGGTAGTCTACCCGCGCCTCCTCCATCCACCTGATGTAGTTGGAATGGTGCGTGATTCCCATCTTGTCCGTTTCGTAGTAATGGACGATGTGGACGTAATCTGTTCGGTTTTCCATTTTTCCTCCACGATTACAGTCCGGACGTCGCCGGACGAAAATAACGAAAATCGGGTATTCACAACATGAAGTGCGTTATGAATACCCGAATTGGTCGGAGTGAAAGGATTTGAACCTTCGGCTTCCACGTCCCGAACGTGGCGCTCTACCAAGCTGAGCCACACCCCGATCCTTTGCAAGGGGATAAATATCCTCTAAGCAAAGACATTATACTTCTTTTTTCGGATTTGTCAAGAGCGATTTCGCATCTTTTTCTTTTTGCGTCTGTCCGGCTTCGGCCTTTCTTTTTTCCGAATCGAGGTACGACTGCAGAATGATCTGCGCGGACATCGCGTCGATGACGGAGCGCCGCCTGCCGCTCTTCATATCGCCTGCGTTCATGTATGTGTATGCTTCGACGGTGGAAAGTCGCTCGTCGACGAAGATCACTTCCGCACCGGTCTTTTCGGAAAGCTTTTCCGCGAAAACGCGCGTCTTTTCCGCGCGGAAGGATTCGCTTCCGTTCATATTGTAGGGCAGCCCGCAAACGATTTTTTCAGCACCGTACCTTTCGTAGGCGTCCGCCGTTTTGCGCGCGGCGTCGTTGACGCCGGAAACGGTCAGCGTTTCTTTTGAAGTCGCGACGATTTCATCCGGATCGCATGTGGCGATCCCGACCATAGCGTCGCCGAAATCAATACCGAGGATGACCATGTTTCAGTCCTTTCTGTTTTTACGGGCATGAATGATATCATGCAGAAGGTCTGCGAGTTCGTCGGAAACGCGTTCCGACGTCCGGGTGTTCGGATGACCGCCTCCGCCGGTTTCGCGCGCGTCCTCGCTCATGGAACGGGTGAAGTGGAAGCAGACGTTCGGATCTTTTTCGGAGAACGTCCGGACCGCCTTTTCGATCGCATTCTTCTTGGCCGTGTCCATGACGCCGTAGCAGTAGACGATCGGTGTTTCCGGGTACACTGCGCGGATCTCGCCCAGCAGCTCCATCGCGGCCGGGATAAATTCATCATCTGTGACGCCGCCCCACGCGTCGTTCGTTCCCGCGTTGACGACGACGACGTCCGGGATGCGTGCCGTAGAGAAGTCGTAAGGTCTGCCCTGACGGTCTGCCCACCGGAATGCCTGGCGGAGCGTCATATCCTTGCGGTCGCCGAGACAGTTGGACACGACGCCTTTGCCCGACGCGCCCGCGACCGAGATGTCGGCATGTAGTTTTTCAGCCGTGCGGTATGCGTAGGACCAGGTCGCGTCTTCTTCGAACGTATGGAAACCGGGCTCTTCCGCCGGTCCGAGAACCCCGTATCCGCACGTGATGGAGTCGCCGACGAATTCGATGAGCGGCCGTCTGGAAACGGGCGCGGCCGAAGGGCGGGGTGCATTTCCCGCCAGGACGATCTCCCTGATCCTCACCGGCGTCATTCCTTCCGTTACGCGGATGATCGTCACGCGATGCGGTTTGTCTTCCATCCCCGGAACGGCCGTTGCCGCTTCGATCAGTATTTTTTCGTTTCCGTTGACGACGGAATATTTCTGTCTGCGGCCGTCCATCCAGACGCAGAGATATGCGGGTTCCGCTTCTTCGTAGGGGTGGAAGTGAACGACCGCGCCGGTCCCGGTGAACCGGAAGGAGACGCCGCTCATGCTCCAGGGGAAGACGAGCGAAGACCCGTCTCCGAAATAGGAACGTCCTTTGAGCAGGCAGTGCGCTCTGTTGAGTGGGAGCGTTGTATATTTCATAGAACTGAATCCTTTCGCAACCGCTCTTTGAGCGGATTTCTTTCACAGCATTCTATCACGTTCTTTCTTCCGGCGCAAGG
>CACZRJ010000175.1 GCA_902783535.1 uncultured Ruminococcus sp.
AAACCGCACCCGCTTCTCGCGAGCGCTTGACTATACTACCACAGCGTTTCCCCTTTGTCAAGAACTTTTTTTCATATTTTGCAAAAAATTTTTGAAAACATATGTTCATCACAAATCATAGGGTCTGGCAGGCCGAAAAGTGCATCAAAAAAGTCCCGCAGACGCGGGACGCGGAAAAAGGGCGCGGGATGATTCACTTCAAAAACGTCTCCAGATATTCGTGCCTTCTCTCAAGCCACGCCTTCAGGTCTCGGACAGCGTCCGCGTGGGTCGCGAAGACTGTTCTCATCTCGTAGGGGCTCGCATGATCGCTCAGGCTCCAGCCCGCGTCCGTATAGTTCCTCCGGAAGGATTCCCCGTATTCGTCCGCAAGACGGTCGATGATTCCGCCGTCGGCGTACAGATTCCGGATGGCGTCCTCCATTTCCCCGTATTTCCTTCTTACGAGCGTTTGGAAAAAAGACGTTTTCAGCAATTCGCCGAACCACTCGCCGTCGGCCCAGCGCCCGGTCGCGCTGTCCCCGCTGCCGTTTCCGAACGAAGGGAGATTGTTGTAGATCCGGTATTTTTCTTCGTCGACGGTTTCGGAGGCGTTGCCCATGGACAGATCCATGTCCCACATCGGTCCGCAGAAAAGCAGTCCGTTTCTGTAGCACAGGTGACAGTTGCCGTAGAACAGGTCGCAGTCCTTGATCAGCTCCTGAACGACATACATGGCGGCAAAAGAATCGGGATCGATGACTTCGCGGATGGCCGTTTCGTCACCGGAAAGGATGGCCGCTTCCGCACGGTCGACGATCTCCTTCACCCGCTGTATCTGTCCGTCCGAAGCGTTGACGTCGAACCGCAGGCCGAGCGAATGCGTAAAGAACATGGAATCCGATTCGCCCGCCCAGTTCTTCACCCGCTCGATCATGAACTCGCCCTTGGAGGCATTCACGTTCGCGCGGTTCTTTCCGTCCGTCGCGGGTTCGCACACGAGATAGTTCCCCAGAAATGCGCCGTTCAAAAAGACTTCCGCATATCTGGAGTCCAGTGCGGCATAGCAGCCTGCCGTCTGCGCGAGATCGAGAGCGATCCTGTTCCGCATCAGCGTTTTGTCGAAATGGTTCGCGAGCAGCGCCCATTTGCCTCCTTTTTCCATCCCGAAGATTCCGCGGTCGGAAGACAGCTTCACATTGAAAGGCTTTTTGTCCGCGGCGGATGTGGAGTGACCGCGTACGCGGATGGACGCTTTCGAATCGACGACCGGGGCGATGTTTCCTTTTTCGGAATCGACGAAATACACGGCGCATCCGACATAGGCGTCCCTGCCGATCTCTTCCTTGCAAACGATATATACGCGGGGAAGGTCCCCTTTCCGGAAGCGGACGGACTCTTTCGCGCGGACGGCCTTCGAATACAGTTCCGTGCACTTTTCGAGATATCCTTCGTCCCCGGCGTTTCCGCGAACGTATTTGATCGCTTCCGTGCACGCGAGATCGAATGCCGAAAAGTCTTCCGGTTCGTAGATCCATCTCTCAAAGGTCGTCTTCTGAAGATCATAAACGGCTTTCCTCGCTTCCTCCGCGCTGGAGAACGCTCCCGCTCTGGAGTAAGCGGACTGCACGGATTCGTTTCCCGAACCGTCCGGTTTTGCGCAGAAAGAAAAAACCGCCGCCGTCAGAACAGCTGCCGCGATGCAGAGCGGCATCTTCAGTTTGCGGAAAACGGTTTTCGGAATCATATGTGCTCCACGCGCGCGTGCGCACGCAAAAACGAATCGACGTCCGCCCTGTTCGGAAGCGACGGCACGGCGCCCTTGCGCTGAACGGAAAGCGCGCCTGCGGCGTTTGCGAAGCGCAGCGCGTCTGCAAGGGACATTCCTTCAGACAAGCCGGCGGCAAGCGCCCCGTTGAAGCAGTCGCCTGCGGCGACCGTATCCACGGCATGCACGCGGAATCCTTCGCTGAACCCGCAAAAGTTTTCCGCGTCGGCATATACGCCACGCGCGCCGCAGGTGACGATGACGTTTCCCGTACCTCTTTTTCGGAGGACGGCCGCGGCGGCGGCGATCTGCTCCGGCGTTTCGGCGGGAAGCCCGGTCAGGACGGAAAGTTCCGTCTCGTTCGGCGTCAGATAATCGATCATCGGGTAAAGCTCATCCGGCAGTCCGGAAGCGGGCGCGGGGTTGAAGATCACAGTCTTCCCGTACTTTTTTGCTCTTCGGACGGCTTCGAAGGTCACGTCATTCCGGAGTTCCATCTGCAGAAGAACGATCCCGCTTTCGCGGATGGCTTCATCCGCTCTGTCAAGATCCCCGAATCCGAATGCGTGATTGGCGGAAGGAACGACGCAGATCCTGTTCTGTCCCGATCCGTTCACCTGGATCTGAGCCATCCCCGTCGGGAGGTCACAGGAAAAGACAAAGCGGTCGGCGATGCCTTCGGCGCGCAGAAGAGAGCGGAGCTCCCGCCCGTTCGCGTCGGATCCGATCATCCCGACCATCTCGACGTTTCCGGAAAGCCGGGCGGCGGCGACGCATTGATTGTTTCCTTTTCCGCCTGGGGAATACCTCACGGCATTTCCCATGACGGTCTGGCCGTCGGACGGAAAGACGTCCATTTCCGCCGTCTGGTCCATCGCCAAAGAACCGATGACTGTGATACGCATGAGAAGGATCCTTTCAAAGGGCAGATATGCCGGGGCATCAGCGGAAGAGCGACTGCAAAAACTCCTTGATGTTCGGATAGAAGACGATAAAGAGTACGAAGCATGCCGTTCCGACGGCTGTGAGCACGATCAGGGCCACGATATGCTTCGGCCTCATATTGACAGCGGACTCCTTCGGAATGAGCCCGAAATGCGTCATCGGTCTCTGGAGCAGGCGGAAGATCCAGCACATCGCGCAGACTTCGATGGGAAAGAACAGGAGATTCTTGATGCCGGAACTCATAATATAATATAGGAAGGGAGATGATCCGTACAGGGCGATTCTCCAGATGGAACCGATCAGCGTGTTGATCACAAGATTGACGATGATTTTCGCCCCGGCCATCCGTCCGAAAGACAGTTTCGCGCGGTAAAGGAACAGCGCGTAAACCAGTCCGGACAGAATCGCGGTCAGCGTGTATCCCGGGAAGAACGGGCCGGTCGGATGCAGCGCATATCCAATCAGGTCGACGATGACGCCGCAGGGGATCGCCATCAGCGGCCCGGTGATCATCGAGCAAAGGGAAACCGCAAGGAAGGAGACAGAGATGTAAAGAGACTGGGAAAGCGGGATCTGGAACTGTTCGAGAATGATCGCGATCGCACAGAACAGCGCTGCGTAGCAAATGCTGCGCAGGGAAGAAAACTCTTTCGCGGCGCTTTTCCAGTATGCTGCGGAAAAGGGATGCGGATAAGAGACAGATTCTGTCATTTTCCCCTCCTTCTGCCGGCGGTCAGGCGATCGTGCGGCCGTTCTTTGCAGTCTGAATCCCATTAACTCCAAAAGATGTCCCAATTATAGCCATGTGCAAAGCGTTTGTCAAGCGCATCCGCATACAGGTGCGGCTTCCGAAAAGAGAACAGGCAGCATTTTGCTGCCCGGGCATTCTCCTGTTGAAACCGGACGACGCCGGAAAAGATCATTCCGCCAGTCCGGATGCGAATTCGCCCGCCCGTTTCAGATCCTCTTCGGTCGGAAGGCCTTTGTTGATGAAGATCCACGACGCCGCGCAGTGGAATTCTTTTTCGCTCACCGGGATGCCGAACGCATCCGCTGTCTTTTTGACGGCGCTCAATGTGGAAGCGCCGGACGCGGACGTGTTCATATTGACGATTTCGCCGATGTTTTCCCTGTTCCGTTCCAGGAAACGCACGACTTCCTTATCGATATTCGCCGCATACATCGCATTGATGAGAAACAGCCTGTCTGTTTTTTCCGAAAGATCGGAAGAAACGTCGAGCGCTTCGATCCCCAGCGCGGCAGATACTGCGTCGGCCAGTTTTTTCGTATTGCCTTTCTTCGATTTCGTGTAGTACCTGATCGCGTTTTTCATGATTATTTTTCCTCCGTATGTTTTCCGATCTTCGAGCCGTTGATCCGGTCGGGCAAATGTTTCTCCCTACCTTTCAAATATATCATCTTTTTACGCCCCGTCAATACTTTTTTGCATACATTACGGAAAATATATGTGGAGAAACGGCATTCCCCGCAGAATGACGTTTTCCGCGAAAAAGTCCGCGCTCCTTTCGGATCGCGCGGACTTGCGGCGTCGGATCAGACCGCCCGCTATTTCATTCAGCGTTTTTTGGACCCGGACTCCGCTTCGCGCTGTTCGATTTCTTTTTTCCACTCCTTCGAAACGGCTTTTCCGTGCCGAACCTGGCTCATCGCCTTGCCGACGGCGACAAAATTCATCATCGTTCCTGCAGAATCGCACATGTAAGTCGCCGCGTGATCTTCCTGGATCCCGAACGACCTCGCGGTCGTGATCGCGTCCATGTTCGCTCCGAGGAACAGGAATTCCCAGCCTTCCTTCTGCTTCCGTTCGACCGTTTTTTTGATCTGGTCCGCGGAATAAGACCTGCTCGCGTTCTCCATTCCGTCCGTGGTGATGACGAAGAGCGTTTTTGCGGGAACGTCCTCAGGGCGGATATACCTGTGGATGGAAGAAATGTGGTCGACCGTTTCTCCGATCGCATCCAGAAGCGCGGTGCAGCCGCCGACGCGGTAGTCTTTTTCCGTCATTTCCGGGATGCTCGAAATCGGGACCCGGTCGTGCAGACGTTTCAGTTCCGAATCAAACAGGACCGTCGTCACGAGGACTTCCCCGTCTTCCTTTTTCTGGGAGCGGATCATCCCGTTGAATCCCCCGATCGTGTCGGACTCGAGGCCGGCCATGGATCCGCTCCGGTCCAGGATCATCACGAGTTCCGTCAGGCGGTTTTTCTCCGCCGCGTTCTTCAGACTGTTTCTTGTTTCAGACATGATAAAATCTCCTCTCGATTTCTGTTCTTTTCTTTTTCCGTGAACAGAATACATCGAAAAGGAGATGATGTGGTCGCTTTGGAAGCGACAAATGTTTTTCTCTTCTCAGCCGCCCAGCTGGGGCTGGTCGTATTTGAACAGAATGTCGTTGACGGCGAACAGATCATACCTGCCCTGGTCCAGAAAATAGCCGACGATCACATCGAACTTCAGGCTTTGCGAAAGCGCGTACCCTGCTTTCCTGAGCAGATCTTCAGCTTCCGTTTTCGGCAGCCGGAGCGCAAAAGCGAGTGCGACCGCGGTCGGTTTGCTCGGCCGGTAGTCCCGGTTGCGGATCTTGGAAAACAGTTTCCGGTCGATGTTCGCGCGCTTGTAGCACTCCACGTCCGTCATTCCGGATTCATCGATCTTCCGCAGAACCATTTCCGAAAAGCTCTCGTCCTTGGATCTGAGCCGTTCGTCGAGATCGGTCTCCTCCTTTTCCGCAAGACACATGAAGCCGAACGACGACTCGCTTCCGGCGATCGCCATATTTGCGGTGTTCATGTCCTTCGCCTTTTTCACCCGGGAGGAAACTTTTTTGTCCGCCATGAGGAATCCCGGCAGGCTTTCCTTTTTCGGCTTTTCCATGTCGCGGACGCGGTTCGCAAGGAGCCGGTCCGAATCGCTTTCGTCCGTATCCAGCATCCGCTTGTCCAGGACGACCATCGAGACGGTCAGATCGCTTTCCGAAGAGAGCAGATAACCGAGAATGGCATCTTTCGCAACTTTCCACGCGTCTCTCGGCGGATAGCCGTACGCGCCGGAGGAGATCAGCGGAAACGCGACCGTTTCGCATCCCGCCTCCTCCGCGAGCCGGAGAGACTCGCTGTAGCAGGATGCAAGAAGTTCCTCTTCTCCTCTTCCGCCTCCCTCCCAGACGGGTCCGACCGTGTGAATGATGTATTTGCAGGGCATGCGGTATCCTTTTGTCATCTTCGCATGTCCAGTCTCGCATCCGCCCAGACTCAGGCATTCCTCGAACAGCTCCGGCCCCGCGGCGGCGTGGATCGCGCCGTCGACGCCGCCTCCGCCGAGCAGTGTCGGATTTGCGGCGTTCACGACGGCGTCAGCCGGGAAGGAAGTGATGTTTCCCTGTTTCAGATAAAGCGGCATAACATTTTCTCCCTGCTTTCCGACGGCATTCAGCTGTGCCTGTAGACCCGCTTGTTGTCCAGCGCGAACACTCTGTCGCTGAACGACCCGGGCTCGACGTTTTCATATGCTTCCCTGTAGATTTCCATCCGGCTGTCGATCATGTCGAGGAAGAAAAGCAGTTCCGCCTCGGCGAATTTCGGAATGACGGCGGCGCCGTATTCCGGCTTTCCGTGGTGAGAAAGGACCATATGCTGCAAAAGCAGGATCTTCTCTTCCGGCAGTCCGAGTTCGGCACCGACCTCTCCGATCACGTCAGCGCCCATGACGAGATGTCCGAGCAGTTCTCCTTTCAGCGAATAGTCCGTAACGATCCCGAAATCCGAGAGCGCAAATTCCTCGCGCTTGGAAAGATCGTGCATGAATGTTCCCGCGACCAGCAGATCCCGGTCGATCATCGGCCCGTAAACGGTCGCATAGAAGTCCGCCGCGCGCATCATATACGACGTGTGCATCAGCAGACCGCAGATGAAGCTGTGATGGAAGGATTTCGCCGCCGGGATCCGCCGGAATTCGGACGCATACCTGTCAAGCATCGTTTCGCAGATGCTGCGGTAATCACCGTCACGCATATTCGCGATGAGTTCCCGGACCTGCAGAAACGCCTCCGTTTCGTTGATCGGCGCAACGGGGACCAGTTCTTCCAGATCGTATTCGTCCGTATGCTCGGCGACCCTGATCTTCGTGACGGTCAGCTGAAGGTTTCCCTGATACTCTTTCCCTTCCGCGCGGACCTTCACGATTTTTCCGACATCCGCGGGACCGATCAGTCCGCCGTAGTCCCAGTGCTTGAATCCGACCGTGCCCGACCGGTCCTCGAGAGTCCCGTCCAGATAAGTGGAACCGTTTTTACTGGTCTTGATCGCGGCGGTTTTCAGAATGAAAAAGCCGTCGAACTGCATGCCGATGCTGATGTCCTTCACCATCATGATCGTTACCCGGCGCCTTTACAGAAGATGCCGGTCCTCCCTTCATTTTTCTCTACCTATTATTTTAATGCATGCTTTTCCGAAAAGCAACCCTTTTCACCAAATTCGGGGCCGTTTTCACTGGCGTCACGCACGCCGCCAATGTCCGGGTCAGCGGCAGCGCGTTTTTTGCACTTGACTTTTTCTTTCGGAATTTATATAATGTTGTTTTGGTCGGCGTTGTCCGGCCGATGCATCTTGATAACAGGACGGCTCATCGCTAATGAAAAACTACCCCCTTTATGAAACAACGATCTTCCCGGATTTCCGCATTATGGTGGAAAACGTCGCGAAGAAATACCCCGACCGGTACGGCCTTTCCTACCGGAACAGCCCGGCGGATCTCGAGGCCTCCCACATCACTTACGCGCAGGCCGCGAACGATATCCGGGCGCTCGGAACAGCGCTGATCGATCTCGGCTGCAGGGACAGACACTGCGCGATCATCGGCGGCGCGACGCCGGGCTGGGTCTATTCCTATTTCTCCCTGATGGCGATCGGAGCAGTCACCGTTCCGCTGGACAAGGACTGGCCGGAAAACGACCTCGCGGAGACCGTCCTCAGAGCGGAATGCGAATTCGTCTTCTATTCTTCCGAGGCCGCTTCTAAGATGGACGCGATCAAAGAACGGAACCCGCAGATCAAGCAATTCATATGCATGTGGGGCGAAAGCAGACCGGGCGACGCGACGCTTGCCTCGCTGCAGACGCGCGGATACGGATTCGTCGCCGCCGGCAACACCCGCTACGACGACTATCATATCGATCCCGACAGACTCGCGTCCATCGTCTTCACTTCCGGCACCACCGGAAAAGGAAAAGGGGTCATGCTCTCCCAGACGAACATCGTTTCCGACATGACGCAGGGCATGTACAATTTCGCGATCAGCCCGAAAACGATGTGTTTCCTTCCGCTGCACCACACGTTCGGTTCCACGGTCAATCTGGTCGGACATTATGCGCAGGGCTCCGAGATCTACCTGTCCTCCGGTCTGAGATACATCACGAAAGAGCTGAAGGAGCAGCAGCCGACGCATCTGATCCTCGTTCCGCTCTTCGTCGAAACGCTGTATAAAAAAATGATCGCCGGCATCCGCGAAGCGAACAAGGAAAAGAAATTCAAGACAGGCGTCAAGCTTTCCAACCGTCTCCGCAAGATCGGGATCGACCGCAGGAAAGAGCTGTTCAAAGACGTTTTGAGCGTGTTCGGCGGAAAATGCGACATGATCATCTGCGGCGGCGCCGCGCTGAACCAGGACATCATCGACTTTTTCGACAACATCGGGATCACCATCCTGAACGGATACGGGATCACCGAATGCTCCCCTTTGATCTCCTGCAACCGCAACAAACTTCAGAAGCCGGGCTCCGTCGGGATCCCGATCATCGGCGAGAAAGTGAAGATCTTCCACCCGGACGAAGAAGGCGAAGGCGAGATCTGCGTCAAGGGCACGAACGTCATGCTCGGATACTACAAGGATCCGGAAGCGACGGCGGCCGTCTTCGATGAGGACGGATACTTCCACACGGGCGACTGGGGCCGTCTGGACGAAGACGGATGGCTGTACATTACGGGCAGGATCAAGAACATCATCATCCTCGCGAACGGAAAGAACGTCTATCCGGAGGAACTCGAAACGGAGATCACCCGCATCGAGGGCGTGACGGAAGTCGTCGTATACGAAGGGGAGCCCGCAAAGAAGAGAGAAGGCGAGAACATCATCGTCGCCGAGATCTTCCCGGACGAAAAACTGCTCGCCGAGCGCGGCGTGACCGATCTGCAGACATATTTCGAAAACGGCGTCCGCGAGATCAACAAGCGGAATCCGTCCTACAAAGCGATCCAGCGCGTGAAGCTCAGAACCGTGGAGTTCCCGAAAAACACCTCACGGAAAATCACGAAATTCAACATCGACAAACGGATCGACGACTGATCGCCGATTCCCTGACATTCATTATCTCCGTGGAGCAGACATCATGTCTGCTCTTTTTTCATGAACCGGTGTTTCGTCACCCGATCCGCATGCTTCTCGAGAAAAAGTATGGCAATCCGGCCGGGAATGTGGTATGATTTCTTTGCGGATCGCGGTTTCTATTTTGCGCCGCCCGCAGGAGGTAACGCCCATGGTCATCAACGGCTTTCAGAAGATGACGCTTCTCGATTATCCCGAACACGTGGCATGCACCGTCTTTACGGCCGGATGCAATTTTCGCTGCCCGTTCTGTCATAACGCTCTGCTCGTCACGGACATCCGGCCCGAAGACAGCATGCACCCGGACGAGGTCCTCGCATATCTCGCAAAACGGACGGGGATCCTGGAAGGCGTCGCGATCACCGGCGGAGAGCCTCTGCTGCAGCCGGATCTGGAAGATTTCATCAAAAAGATCCGCTCCCTCGGATATCCCGTCAAGCTGGATACGAACGGGAGCGATCCCGCAAAGCTCGCGCGTGTGGTCGAGCAGGGACTGGTGGACTATGTCGCGATGGACGTCAAGAACCGCCCGGAAAAATACGCCGAAACGATCGGCATTCAAAACTACGACCCCGCCCCGGTCATGGAAAGCATCGACTTTCTGATGACGACGGACAAACTGCCCGCATATGAATTCCGCACGACCGTCGTCCGCGAATTTCATACCGTCGACGACATCATAGCGCTGTCGCAGCGGATCGCCGGCGCAAAAAAATATTTCCTTCAGAATTTCGTCGACAGCGGGACTCTGATCGGCAGCGGCATGCACGCCGTCACGCCCGGAACCCTGCGGGAAATGGCTGCCGCCGCGCGGGAATTCTGCCCTTCCGCAGACGTCCGCGGAATCTGATTCGTCAAATTGTACGAACTTTTATACCCAATATGTTGTGTTTTTACACTTGACACCCTCACAAGATATATGGTATACTTTCCTCAAATCGCGAATAGCAATATCAAAGGAGAACAGGGATTATGTATACCGTTCAGAAAAGAGACGGGAAAGTTGTCGACTTCAACATTGACAAGATCCGTCACGCCATCACATCCGCGTTCGACGCATGCGAGCGCAACTACAACCAGGACACCATCGACTTTCTTTCGCTGAAAGTCACGTCCGACTTCGAACCGAAAATCGAAAACGGCATCATCACCGTCGAGCATATTCAGGACAGCGTGGAATCGGTCCTGATCAAGGCCGGATACGATGACGTCGCGAAAGCATATATCCTTTACAGAAAGCAGCGCGAACGCATCCGCAACCTTTCGACGACCCTCGTCGACTACAAGCAGATCGTCGACAATTATCTGCATATCAACGACTGGCGCGTCAAGGAAAACTCCACCGTCACCTATTCCGTCGGCGGTCTGATCCTGTCCAACTCCGGCGCAGTCACCGCGAACTACTGGCTGTCCGAGATCTATGACGAAGAGATCGCGGAAGCGCACAGAAACGCGGACATCCATCTGCACGACCTGTCCATGCTGACCGGCTACTGTGCGGGCTGGTCCCTGAAACAGCTGATCCAGGAAGGACTCGGCGGCGTCGTCGGCAAGATCACTTCTTCCCCCGCCGGACATTTGTCCACCCTCTGCAACCAGATGGTCAAC
>CACZRJ010000176.1 GCA_902783535.1 uncultured Ruminococcus sp.
CCGGAGCGAGCCGGGATCGATCCCGAGCACTCCGATAAAGATCCGGCCGAACAGTCTGCTTCCCGAAAGAAATTCTCCGACCGGCTTTCCAATGAACAGCAGGATCAGAGAGATCGCGAAAATGACCGCCGAAACGATCAGGTCGCGGATCGAGGTCCGGCTGTATGAGAAATTGAAAAACTGGTAAAGGAAGAAACCGACGAACGCGTAAAGCGAGAAAAGCAGGCCGGTCACGCCGAAAAAGCGGACTTTCGTCAGCAGCACCGCGCTGCGGAATCTGTCCGCAAGCGCAAAAAGACGGCTCTGGGACGCGCCTGCCGCCGCGGCGACCTTGTACGGAGTCAGGATCTTCTCGCGAAGACCCGCCGCCCGGATGCCGCGCGCCGCCAGACTGTCGTCCAGCCTGGCTTCCGTCTCGTCCCCGCCGCAGAACAGTTTCCCGGGCAGTCCGTTTTCGAACGACCAGAACACGCGGGAAGACCACTGCCCGAGACGCGACAAAAGGAGGCTTCCGGACCTGAGATGTCCGCGGGAGCCGTTCTTCGGAAGCGTTTGTCTTTTACTCGGCGCCGCCATGTTTACTGACCCATTTCTCCCATAGATCGGGGCGTTTTTCCCTGGTGCGGATCAGGGACTGCTCCATCTTCCATTTTTCCTGAAGCGCGTGATTGCCGTTCACGAGCACTTCCGGCACTTCTAGCCCTTCGAACACCCTGGGCTTCGTATATTGCGGATGCTCCAGAAGTCCGTTCGAAAGACTTTCCTTTTCATAGCACTCCCGGTTAGCGAGCACGCCGTCCTGCATTCTCGCGACGCAGTCGACGAGGATCGCGGCGGGAAGTTCTCCTCCCGTCAGCACGTAGTCTCCGGCGGAGATCTCTTCGTCGATCTCCAGCTGCAGGATCCGTTCGTCGATGCCCTCGTAATGTCCGCACAGAATGATCAGACGGTCGTATCCGCACAACTCTTTCGCTTTTTCCTGCGTGAGGACCTTTCCCTGCGGAGACATGTAGACGGTGCGCGTGCGACAGTCGCTTTTCGCCTTCACCGCGCGGATGCAGTCCACCGCGGGCTGGCATGAAAGCACCATGCCGTACCCTCCGCCGTAAGGCGTGTCGTCGACTTTCCTGTGCTTGTCCTTCGTATACTCCCGGATGTCCGTGCAGCAAACCGAAATCGCGCCCGCTGCGCGCGCGCGTCCGATGATGCTCGCGGAAAAGACGGATTCCATCATTTCCGGAAATAGTGTCAGGACCTCAAATATCATACCAGTTGTCCATTCCTTCCGTCCAGCGGACGACGGCTTTGCGCCCGGGTTCGACGGAGATCAGCAGCGGTCCGGCGGCGGGAAACAGGAACTCCCGCGTGCCTTCCGCGTTCCGGATGTGCCAGAGCGGATTGCCGCCGCGGTCGTCCACCTCGCCGATGATCCCGACCGGTTCTGCGTCTCCATCGCGGAAAACGGGCACGCCGATCAGATCGGCGTTGTAATATGCCCCTTCCGGAAGTTCGATGTCCTCGCGGTCGAACCAGAGCACCTTTCCGACGAGCGGCGTGACGGCCGTCCTGTCCGGATATCCCTTGAAGACGACCGTTCCGAGATTCGGAAGAAAACGGTCCGGTTCCAGGAATTTGTTTCCGGACGGATCCAGATACAGACGCCTGACGCCTTCCAGGAAATCGTATCCGTCGCACCAGCATTCAAAGCGGATCTCGCCTTTCAGCCCGCGCGGAGCGCCCAGCTTGCCCGCTTCGAGATACCTCTTCATGTGTTAGAGAATATCGACGATGACCCGCTTGTTTTCGCGGGCTCCGGCGGCGCGCATCACGGTACGGATGCTCTTGGCGATCTTTCCCTCTTTGCCGATGACGCGCCCCATGTCGCGTTTGGCGACCGTCAGTTCAAGAATGACGGTGTCTCCGCTTTCCTTCGCATTGACCGAAACCTCTTCCGGCTGGTCGACAATCGCTTTGACCAGATCGATCAATGTCTGCTTCATCAGATGACCTCGTTTTTCTTCAGCAGGTCGCGGACGGTCTCCGTCGGCTGCGCTCCGTTGGCGATCCATTTTTTCGCTTTTTCCGCGTCGATGACGACCGTCGCGGGATTGGTCATCGGATCGTAGGAACCGATTTCTTCGATGAATCTGCCGTCACGCGGATATCTGGAATCCGCAACGACGATGCGGTAGAAAGGCGCCTTCTTCGCGCCGAGTCTTCTGAGTCTGATCTTAACTGCCATGATTTGAGTCCTCCTTATGGCAAATGATGTATTTTTTCTTTTTTTCGAATGATGATTGTTTCCGGAGCCGGTCCGTCAGAACAGGCCGCCGAAATGCTTTTTCCTTTTTCCTCCGCCCATGAACTGCTTCATCATGGACTTCGTCTGGTCGTACTGCTTCAGCAGCCGGTTGAGCTCTTCGACGGAGCATCCGCTCCCTGCGGCGATCCGTTTTTTTCTCGATCCGTTCAGAACCTGCGGATGCGACCGTTCATACGGGGTCATGGAAAGGATCATCGCTTCCGTTTTCGAAAGCGCCTTTTCGTCCACTTTCGCGTTTTTCAGCGCCGACGGATTCACGCCCGGCATCATTCCGAGCAGTTGGTCGAAGGACCCCATGTTCTTGATCTGCCCGAGCTGATCAAGAAAATCCTCCAGGGTGAACGACTGCTCTCTGAATTTCTTCTCCAGCTCGGCAGCCTTCTTCTCGTCCATCGCGGCTTCCGCCTTTTCGATCAGCGTCAGCACGTCACCCATTCCGAGGATCCTTGACGCCATCCGGTCGGGATAGAACGGCTCGATCGCGTCGAGCTTCTCACCCGTTCCGACGAATTTGATCGGTTTGCCGGTGACGTAGCGCACGGACAGCGCGGCGCCGCCGCGCGTGTCGCCGTCGAGTTTCGTC
>CACZRJ010000177.1 GCA_902783535.1 uncultured Ruminococcus sp.
ACGACCTGGCATTATCCGTCAAAGCCGGCGATACTGCTGTCACATACCGCGGAGGAATCGGCTATGGGCTGGATATACTTCAGGTCAGCCAGATCAATAATGTGAGAAGTGAAAACACACTGATCCTCTACCGCGGAAGAAAATCGACCGAAACGAATGCTTACGGGTACGAAGTCGCAGTCGGCAGCGATAACAGAATGACCGACCAGAGCTATGCAGGAAACATGAGCATTCCGGACGGGGGATATGTTCTCTCGGCGCACGGCACGATGGTCAAGCTGCTCGAAGACGCGTACTGCAGAGGTGCTGTCTCCATCTTCGACAGACTGAATATGCGTGTTTCCGTGATCACAACACCGGAAACGAATCTTTACGACATCGAGCAGACGCTTCTGTCCTTTGAGCAGAAAACCGAAGAGGCGAAAAAAAAGTTCCGGAATCTCGACTACCAGTCTCTGGACAGTTTGATCGGTTCAATGAAGCAATCGGTTCAGGAAGCAAAGGACGGGTTCCGTGATGCCGATTACGACAAAGCCGTTTCGAAACTATCCTCTGTCAGCGAGCAGCAGGAGAATCTGACATACGCGCTGATCGAAACCCACCCGGTCGAAAACCGTGCCGTCTGGTACAGAAGCAATGAGAAAAGCGATGCGGAAGTTGAAGCCACAGTACGAAAGCTTAAAGAGCTGAATGTCAACGCAGTGTACCTCGAAACATGGTACAACGGCAGATTCATCGGTTACTCCGACAATGATCTGATCCTTCACGCCGCAGCGAACGGAAACTATGATGCGCTGGACGGATTTGTGAGGATATGCCATGAAAACGGAATCGAAGTTCATGCCTGGGTTGAGAACTTCTTCATTGGAACCGTCGAAGCGCAGGAACAGGCGAATACGAAGCTTGCCGAGCACTTTAAAGGGAGATGGCTGAAAGATCAGAACGGAGCTGACACGTTTTTCTATTCGGCATCAAACACGCATTTCATTTTCATGAATCCGTTTGAGGAAGAAGTTCAGCAGTTCCTTCTGGATTTTTACGGTGAAATCCTGAATAAATACGATGTCGACGGAATTCACCTGGACTACATCCGGTTCCCCGAAAAGAACGGAAACGCCACATTCGGATACAATGACAACATTGTCAAAGCATGGCAGGCGGAGAATAAGACGCAGGTCCATCCCGCCTCCCTGACTTCCGGACAGCTGATGAACAGCTGGAACAAATTCCGTCAGGAGATCATCAACGGGTTTGTCAGGCGCGTATTTGAACTCGTCAGAAAGCAGAGGCCTTCCGCATGGCTTTCCGCGGCCGTCTATCCGGATATTCCGGGCATAAAGAACAGCATTTTCCAGGATTGCGCGAACTGGGTTGAGAACGGATATATGGATGAATTGTTTTCAATGTCTTACAGCGGCGATACGAAGTATGTATATGAAAACGCTTCCAAATTCGTCTCTTTGTCGGGCAATAAATGCTTTTATTCCACAGGGCTGATGGCCTTCGGCGATTCGCTTGAGACAGCACTCGGAAATCAAATGAGCGAAGTCAGGAGAGCAGGTTCCGACGGCGTTGCGATCTTCTCGCTTGCAAATATTACTCCTTCGCATTATTACACACCGGTCAAAGCCGGCGCTTTCAGATCAGCCAGTACGCAGGTAAACCGGCTCAACGAGACTGTTTCCGTACAGACAGAGTATCTGATCGATAAAATGGATACAGTTTTCATTCCGTTTGGCGCGATCGACCCCGAGGACGCTTCCGCAATTCGTTCGATGCTTGAATCCGTCAAGACCGATGCTCAGATCTTTTCAGCTGATGAGAATGACTTCAAGGCGAAGATCCGCTATTGCAGCCAAACCGTTGAGTCGCTTCAGAAAACCGTTGACTATGTTTCCGACGTATTGAGCGGCAACGCTCGCAACGCATTCAGGAAGGATCTGACAGATTTGATCCACTGGCTGACTGTCCTGTCTTCCAGGATGGAATTCAGACAATAAAGGTTTCAGCAGAGGAGGGGATGCAAATGTTCAAAGTTTACTGCTACAGCAAATGCTCAACATGTAAGAAGGCGCTTCAATGGCTGGATGACCACGGAATCGAATACGTGCCCGCGGATATCAAAACGGATCATCCGGACGAGTCTGAGCTGCGGGAAATCCACAGGAGAAGCGGCCTCCCGCTCAGACGTTTCTTCAACACCAGCGGCATCCTGTATCGGGAGCTGGAACTTTCGAAAAAGCTCCCGTCGGTTTCCGAAGACGAGCAGTTTCGCCTTCTGGCATCGGACGGGATGCTGGTCAAACGTCCTCTTCTGGTGGGAGACGACTTTGTCCTGGCAGGATTCAGCGAGGCGGAATGGTCTTCCAGACTCCTTTAATTCTCTCAACAAAAGCCCGCACGGCAAACCGTTTCGGAATTGCCTGCGGACTTTTTCTTTTGAAGTCGGTTGCGGCGGATGAATTGCTGATCAGAATGTGTAGAAGGTATCGAATATGCCATGCACGATATGTCTTGAATCACCGTCTGTTCCGTTGGTGCACGTCACCAGAGTGCAGATCCTCGAGTCCTCGTCATATGCTCTCTTCGTTTTCACGATCGACTTGTCATAGATCATGTCCAGATAATTCAGATAGTCGTAGGTCGATTTGAAGAACGGACGCTCATACTCATACTTGTCGTCGATGTAATATGACAGAATCTTGTAGATATAAACGCCCTCGCGCGTATAGATTTCAATTTGCGAGCGGGAAGTCAGTTTCTTGGAAGCGGCGCTTCCGCACCAGACTTTGAGTGAGCGGAACATCGACCCGTTTTTCATGTTATGGCCGTAAATGATAACGTTTCGGTTTGAATAAAAGTCATCGCCGGTCCTGTAATCCGCCATGATGCTTCCGGCGCGGAATGCTTCTCCTTTGTAATTGTGAAGAAGATAGAAGTTATTGTCGTCAGACTTCATCACAGGATAGTTGATGTTCGTATCCGTCATATAGATCCAAGCGTACATGTCAGGGTAGAGGTCGGCCTGTGCAAGAAAATTGCGGTAGATCCGCTTATATCTTGCACCGGTGTCTGACGATACGGTTTTGGTTTCCTGCGGAACATAATCGTCGAATTCTCCTCCGGCATCCAGCAGTTCAAGCACCGTCGGAAGATGATTCGGCTCAGGCATATCCTCAGCGGGTTTCACGTAATCCGGACTGATTGAATCCTCGGCACGGATCTCGGCATACGCCTGCTCAGACCGGTAATTGTTGATGAAAGTATCCGCAATGCTGTAAACGGAATATCCGAGCAGTCCGATGCACAGCGCAATGACGACGGAACGGATCAAAAGCGAACGGAGAAGCTGGCTCTTCCTTTTTTTCTCCATGTCGCCGCTTCCGGCCGCCCTGTATTCTTTGATTGACTGTTCGAACAGATTGACGTCTGACTGCGTTTTTCGTTCCATGCTCTGCAAGTCTCCGGCTTTGTAAATTCGTGTATAGTATAAGCGTAAATGTTAAAAACTGCAACAAAAAAATGTAAATAATCATATCTGAACGGTTCATTTTCGACGTATGAACACGAAGAACCCGATTTTTACAATGCAAATCAATGTTTTTTTCAAAATCCAATTGACTTTTTTCTTCTTTATAATATAATGAATAAGAATATTATGCCAAGATTAAGGAGAGTCTTATGCCTACAAGCACCGCAAAAAAAACTGACGTCAACACCTACGAGCTTTCGTTCCTTATCGACAGAAAATCCTATGACGAAGAAACCGACAGAGCATTTCGCAAAAATGCGTCCAGACTGAACATTCCCGGCTTCCGTCGCGGCAAAGCGCCCAGAAGCATTGTTGAGAAAATGTACGGAAAAGATGTGTTCGCCAACGAAGTGATCGATGCGCT
>CACZRJ010000178.1 GCA_902783535.1 uncultured Ruminococcus sp.
AGAAAGCGGAAATACGCCAGCGCCAAAAGAGAAAAGGAGATGGAAGAAAGTAACAGGCAGCCCGGGAAGAAATGTCCTCCGGTGAGCAACACCCTGTTTCCGGCCATATAAGAGGAGGGATCCAGTATTTCCGGGAAATCCAGCAGGGCGTTTAAAGCGTATGGAATCAAAACAGCGGCAAGCGAGATCGAAATAGCGCCGACCGTCTTTCTCGTCAAAGCGGATAGACTGAGGACAAACAATGAAAAAAGCAGGTATGAAAGCCACTTGACCAGAAAAAGAATAACCACGTAGGAAGCAATGCTGATTTCGTAAGGAAACCCGGACGCTGGATCCAGACTGTGAACAGATGCGAAAGGATGATCCAGCAATCCTCCGAATCCGAGGAATGCGAATGAAAACACGGCGGTTATCAGAAAGGCTAAGGAAGCGATCGTGGCGGCGCAGGCGGTTTTCGCCAAAAAACTGCGGGCATCTCCATATCTTGTAGGCCGCATTTCAAGCGTCATCCCCGTCTCGTATTCCCTGGCGACCGATGGCGACAGAAGAAGAATCAGAATCAGAACGATCCCGATCTGAAAATCAGACCCAAGCAGAGCGTTCCAGCCAGAATCATAAACAAAAAGGACATGATCGCCGGAAGACTGCGCAGCTGCCAGAAGAGAAGTCAGGCGATCTGCGCAGCGCTCGTTCGGATAACGGTGGGCCAGACAATACCCGTGCTCATTCCATTTTTCCTCATACTCTTCGGAACTGATTTCTCCCCTGCTGTACCGGTCTGCCGTTTCTCTGAACGTTTCAATTCCTTCCTCGATACGAGCGGTTTCCGACTGGATCATCTTCCTGACGTCTTCCAGCGTGTGCTCGGAATAAGTCCTGCAGTACTGTTCATATATCTGCTCGTTCTGGTTCTTATTCACGTACAGCTGGCGGAAGGAAACGTATCCTTGCAGCGCCAAAAACGCGACGAGCAGAAAAATGACGGCCGGACGGCCGATGATTTTTCGCATTTCCCAGCCGAACAGGGTTTTTCCCCGGTAATTACGTTCCTTCGAGAGCAGATTGGAAATGCCTCCGGCCGCAAGCCTTCTCTTTCCCCGGGTATGGCGGGAAACGTATCCGGCCGTCCTGAAGACAAAATATGACGCCAGCCCTGTGCCGACAAGCAGAATCACCAGCAGAATGCCGCTGACCTGCAGAGCTCCGCTGCATCCGAACAGCCGGACTCCGTAGTATCGCTTCAGAAGATAAGAACTCCCGAAGGCAAAAAGATTAACGTTTTTCACAAAAACATCCGCGGAGCCGAGTTCGAGTCGAAACAGGAAAAACTCACCGATGACGGGAAGAGCTCCTGAGGCGAATATCAGTACATAAGAGCCCAACAAACTTGAAAAAAAAGAAAACCCGACACCGACCAAAGCACACACGGCGATTCTGTGAGCAGTCACAACGGCCGCGGCTTCCACGACGGACAGTCCGTATGGAGAAGACAGAAATCCCGCAACAGTCTGAAGCTCGGCGAATCCGTTTCCGAGTTTTCCCGAGAAAGCGTAAAAAAGCAGTGTCAGAAGCGACGCCAAAAGACAGAAGCCGGAGGAGAGCAGGACAACGGACGCAATTTTCGACACGACTGCGCGGGTCCGTCCGTACTTCGAACAGAACAATATCGGCATCGCACCGATTCTTTTTTCCTCAAAAACGGAAACGGCGCCGACCACAGCGGCAAAGAGAAGCGAAACGAAAAGGATGTATTCGCCATCCAAAAACATGTTCCACCCCTCTGTGGAACCGTTTTTGATCGTAATCGTTTCTCTCGCCCGGCTGTAGAGAGAAATTACACTGTTGTAGTATTCCGTCGCATAAGCGCGGTCTTCACCGAAAGCGGCGGCAGCGTGTTCCGCGTCCTTGAGCATGTCGGATGATTTTGCGATAATGCGTGAAGTCTCGGACTCGAACGCGGTCCGCATATCTTCAACGCTGTCATAAGTCACAAGACCCTTTTCGTTCCCCCAGATGAGTCCATTCCAGGCAAGAAGCAGCGTCGCGGAGAGAAGGGTGATTGAAAGAAAGACAACCACCCTGTTGCGTGTGAACTTTTGGATCTCCTGTTTCAGCATGACGCTCTCCAGAATCTTCAGAGCTCGTAAGGACGTGCGGGCGGAGGACAGGCCGTCATCCGCGAAGGTTCAGCAGTTCATATGAGCCGTCCTTCAGATGAATGCGAATGTGATCATATTCAAGCTTTTCGTACGGGACATACACATCACCGTCGAGCATGTACATCAGGCGGCCGACAGCGTAGTCTCCCGAAACGGCGTAAATGATAAAACCGTAGTCCGTATGCACTTTCGTTTTCGTCATCGTGCCGTCAGTCCCGCATCCGTAAATCGTTTTATCGTA
>CACZRJ010000179.1 GCA_902783535.1 uncultured Ruminococcus sp.
ATGCCCGAGAACAGGATGACGAAGGCTGTGACGGCTAAGAACAGGAAGAACTGTCCCCTTGCCCAGTTACCCTTTCGCAATGCAGACAAGGTCGCTCACGCTCCTTTCCCCGAAATATGTCCCGTCGACCGACGGATGATTGATCATCTTGCCCTGGAAATACATCCATGCGGTTCCGCCGCCGTCAAGGTTGTACGCCTGCGTTACGCCGAACGTCTTCAGGAATTCACCGACGTCCTTCAGTTTCATTCCCTTGCTGACGTCGGTGCGTCCGTCGACGACCATAAAGATATAGTGAAGCGGCTCGATCTGCGCAAGCACGCATCTCGGGTTGTTATGGGGCGAGGTCGTGTCCAGGATCTCCGTCTTGTCGTCCGCCGTCACGACGCCGTCGACGATGACGGCAGGTCCGAAGGACAGCACGTGCACAGCGTGACGGTTCAGCAGTTCCATGGCGGAGACCTTGTCTTCCGAAACGATCTCGAATCGTCCGTCGTCATAAATGGCCAGGCATTTTCTGTGCCTGTATCCGTCTTTCCTGTAAAGCACGCCGTCCCGAATGACGTATCCGGTCTGCCGGGCGCTGTAATAGTCCCCGTTGACGGCGAGGATCGCGTTGATCGACTGCGCGATCGTCGACGGCTTTTCACGGATGTTTTTCCCGTAGGTGTTTTTCGCAAGCGGCGTTCTCAGGAATTCGGGAGAAGACAAAGTGATATCCGCGAGATAGATGTCGGACTTGTATTCCCTGTACTGCGTGATGCGGATGGCGATATCGCTGTCTCTGTACTGGCCGATGACTTTCGACGTTCCATCGGGAAGCGACCAGTCGCTAGCGGTCGAAGTATTGTCTCCGGACTGTTTGGAAGTGTCCTTCGAAGTCTGTCCGGACGGTTTTGACGTTTCTTTCGGCGGAGCGCTGCTTTCATGAGAAGCGGAAGATTCTGCGGGAGAAGACGGTTCCCCGCTCTCATTCGGCTCGCTCTCGTCGTCCCGGCTTTCATCCGGCTCTTCGGTAACTTCTCCTGAAGAAGACTCATCGTCCCAGTCGACGCTGACAGGCGCTCTGGAAACCGCAGGGTCCCTGCTGACGGTCGGACCGACGATCGGCTGCTCCGTGCTGGCGGACTCGAATACAAGCGCGTCAAGAACGACAAAAGCCGTCCAGCCGGCCATCAGAACCGCCAGGGCGATGCAAATGATGATTGTCGATTTTCTCATTTTGAAATTCATTCTTTTTTCTTCTTCTTGTAGTACACGAGATTCCTTTGGATCAGCCAGTTCGTAACGAACAGAACGATCTCAACCAGGATTTTGCTGAGATACGGGTTCCAGCCGAGCACCTGCGTCAGCAGATGGATCAGACCGGAATTCGCCGCGAGGATGATCAGGGCAAGCGCGGCGTATTTCAGAATGCTCTGCAGCAGCGGTCCCTTTTCGCGTTCGTTGAACACGATCTTCCGGTTGATCGTGAAATTGACGGACGCGCTCACGACGCGCGCGATCACGGTCGCTATGACGACGTAGGGATCGACGTTGCCCCAGATCGCGACGAGCAGGCTGAAGATGGCGTAATCGATCAGGAAGCTGACAAATGAGGAAGAGCAGAATTTAAAAATTTCCTTGTAGATCCGGAAAGAATCCTTCAAAGCGTTGAAGTGCGACCCTTTGTTCCCAGCGTAATAGATGGTCTGGATCTGGATCTCTTCGACGTGAATGCCCTTTCTCGTGCATTCGATCAGCATATTCATTTCATATTCGTACCGTTCCCCCTGAACGGAAAGAAGAAACGGCAGCATGGAATACGCGAATGCGCGCAGACCGCTCTGCGTGTCATGGATATGACTTTTGGAAGCCATCGAGAACACGTGTCTGGTGATCGCATTCCCCATCCGGCTGCGAAGCGGCGCGCTCTTGTCCAGCGTGCGACTGCCGAGCGCGATCTCATCCGGATGTTCCCGGATGTATGCGCACAACTTCATCGCGTCTTCGACGGAATGCTGACCGTCGCTGTCCATCGTGACATACACGTCGTCCGGCGACCCGTTCTCGGAAAGATATTCGAACGCGTGCTTCAGCGCGTGACCTTTGCCCCCGTTTGTCTCATACTGCAAAACGGTCGCTTTATCTTTCGCGGACGAGAAAATGTCAGCGAAGGCTTCCCCGCTTCCGTCATCGACGACAAGCGCTTCCATTCCGGCAGCGCTTAAATTGTCGAGCAGCGGCAGAAGCTTCTCATCCGGCTCATATGCCGGAATGACGGCTAAAACTCTCAAAGTGGGTTCTCCAAAGTTTATCTTTAAAATATCTGATCAGACGCCAGACCCGGGAACCAGGTATCGCAAAGTGTTCTCATGTCTTCCGGAAGCGGATCCGTGACCGTCATCATTTTTCCCGTCACGGGGTGAGTCCACTCCAGAACAGCTGCATGAAGCGCCTGACGCGGAATGCAGGATGAATCGGCGCCGTATAGCCCGTCTCCGGTCACCGGGCATCCGAGAGACGCCAGCTGGACGCGAAGCTGATGCGTCCTTCCGGTCTCCGGCATCAGCCTGACGAGGGCGTGGCCGCTACCGGATGCAACTGTCTCGTATGCCGTCCGGACGGATTCGGCACCGTCGTCGCTTTCCAGGCAGCACTCACGAATGACGATCCCCGGAGTTCTGCGGCGGATCCAGCCGTCCATGCGTCCTTCAGGCGGATCCGGGACTCCGTCGGTCAAAGCGTAATATGTCTTCCTTATCTCGTGATTCTTCATCATCCGGCACAGAACGGAGGCTGTCCACTGATCCTTCGCAAGCATCACGATGCCGCTTGTATTTCTGTCCAGCCGGTTGACGGGACGGAAAACGAACGGACGCCCGCTTTTGGAATAAAGAAAAGAGACGGCATTCCCCAGCGTTTCGCTGTAATGCCTGCGGGACGGATGCGTCGGCATGAACGGGGGCTTGGAAACAAGCAGCAAACAGTCGTCTTCGTAAAGGACCCGGACAGGCGTTTCCGCTTGCTCGGGCGGAAAAACATCCTGCGGGATCAAGTCCTCCGAGGAGATCTCGACGACATCGCCGGCTTTCAGAATGGTCCGGACGGTCGAATGCAGCCCGTTGACCCTGATGCCGTCCGGCATCTGCTTCAGCCGCGTCAGCATCCGGGAGGAGACGGCGCATGTCCCTTTCAGAAAAGAACGGAGAAGGACGCCGTCGTGCGCCTGATCGACAAGAAAGGTCATTTTAAATCAGAGAAGATACTTCCCGCTGTTCCGGTCGCAGTACATGACCGCATGCGGATGCGAGCGCATGACGGTTGCCGGATATTTTTCACCGGCTTCCGCATAAGCGGTATTCTTCACGGCCTCCGCCTTCGTATCGCAGGGAACGGTGCAGAACAGGTGCCCCGCACGAACGAGCGCAGGAACGGTCAGCGTAAACGCATGCGTAGGAACGTCGTCCAAAGACGGGAAACATCCGTCGTGAACCTGCTGGTTTCTGCAGGTCTCGTCCAGCGGGACCAGTTTGACCAGCGCGGGATCGTTGAAATCGGCGACCCATGGATCGTTGAACGCGATGTGCGCGTTTTCCCCGATGCCGAGGAAAACGATGTCGACGGGATACTTTTCAAGCAATGCCGAATATCTTGCGCACTCGGCCTGCGGGTCTTCCGCGTCTCCTCGGATATACTGAACTTCCCCGAACGGCAGTCTGCCGAAAACATGCTCGTATAGATATGAACCGAAGCTTTCTTTCCGGTCTTTTCCGAATCCGACGTACTCGTCCATATGGAACGCGCGCACGCGCGTCCAGTCGATGTCGGACTCGTTTTCCAGAGCGGAAAGCGTGTCGTTCTGGGAAGGGGCTGCCGCAAAGATCACATTGACCATTTCTCTTCCCGGGACCGACAGCAGTTTGCGAAAAACGTCAGCGCCGTCTTTCGCGGCTGCCCTGCCGGCGTCTTCCCTGTTGTCGTAAACCCGGATATCCAGTTTTCCCGCGGATATCGATTTGATCAGCGCCATAGATGTTCCCTCCTCATGAACTGATTTTCCGCGGCCGCCTCAGATTTCGGGCGCGGCGTTCCTTTCGGAAACGGTCGGACCGTCGATGATATAATCGTTGATGATGCGGACAGTCTCCGCAACGGCAACGTCGTCTTCATGCGTTCCCATGGAACTGTTCAGGATCGCGACGACGTACGGATGCTCCGCCCAGATGATCGTACCGTCGTTGATGACAGGGTTTCTCGCCTGGCTGTCGCCGGACTTGTGGTTGTAGTCGTAATCGATCCGTTTTGTCGCGTAGTTGTATTTCGTATTCAGCGTTGCCTTCCGGTAGATGCCGGCCATATACGAATCGGTCTGGAAATAGAAGTACAGTTCACGCCAGAGGATCGCGAGATCGTGAGCGTTCATGCGGTAGCTCCAGATGGACTTGTCCAGTTTCAAACGTTCGCATCCGAAGTCTTCCATCATCTTGTTGTAGCCTTCGTGTCCGAAGAAAGCGGTCAGCATCTCATATGCGATGTTGTCGCTGACGTTCAGGGAAAGGTAGATCAGGCGCTCAATGGTGAACGAGGTTCCGTATTCGCAGTTCTTGATATATCCGGAGCCGCCGTGATAGTACTTCTGCTCATAATACATCACTGTATCCTTGTCGACCAGCCCCTGGTCGATCGCAAGGCAGCAATAAAGGATGAATCCGGTCTTCACCGTGCATGCGGAGAAAAATTCATTTTCACAGTTCCAGGCGATCGCCCGCTTTCCATCGAGTGAATATGCGAAGAAACCGGTCGTTTTCTTGTATGACGCGTAGATCTCCTCGATCTTCGCGATCCCTTCCGCAACGCCGGGGTCTTCTGTATCTGCGCCGAGCACGACGAGTTTGTTCTTCTCGTTCGTCGTGACCGTCCGGATGTCGATGTACTCGGACGTGGGTGTGATCGGGGTGACGACATCTCCTCCCTGGAATGTCGGTTGCTGCGGCTTTCCGCCCTGACCGTTGGACGTTTCATTTTTCGGCGGGTCCGTTTTCGAAGTCTCCGCAGGAACGGAAACAGGGTCCGGTTCATCGCTTTCGTCCTTCCTGCCCTCGCTGGTTTCAGAAGGATCATCAGAAGATTTGGATAATTCCGACGGATCGATCAGCTGAATGACGGACGGATTGGATTTTGTTTTAGACGTTTCCAAAACTTCGGAGATTTCGTCCCGGGAGGGATTCTGATCGGGCGATGATTCCCCTGGCTGGCTGCCGGATTGCGTGACGCAGGAAACGAGAAGAATGACGGCAAGCAGAAAAACAATACCGACGACGAGATAAGCCCGTCCCGCAGGTTTCTTTCCTTTTCTTTTTCCGGAACCGCTGCGAACGGAAGCGTGCGTCTTCGTCTTCGTATTCGGTTTTGCTGTTCTTGAAATGTTTGTTTTTTGAACGCTCATTTTTCTACCCTTCGTCTATGAAGAAACTCGTCTGATTGAAAGCAATATTTCGTCCTGTTGATCCAGGAATCGCAGGCATGACACACCATCCTGCCGGATTCACAACCAAGCATTCAATAGATATGCCAATAGCACCCCAAAATACTCTTAGAATTATAAACCCGAACAGAGAAAAATGCAAGAGTTTTTCAAAAAAATCGGTCTTGAACGATGCTTCATCCCGGTCTGCAAAGAAATTCGAAAAGAAAAAAACGTAAGAAGCCGGCTTGAAAAAAAGATCTCCCCAATCTCAAAGATCAGGGAGAAAAAGAGTCGGAAGATTCAATTATCCGCGGACGGAAAGATAGTCATAGCAGTCGAAAATGAAGCGAAGATTACCTTCAGCGATGAAGTCTCCGTTTTGAGCTGTCCGCTTTTCTTCCAGAGATTCCAAAACATCTTTCCTGGAAAACAGTTCTTTTAAACCGTTGAAATTCTGCATCAAAAGATCGCAATAGTCTTCCGGATGATCATAGGTGAAACAAGACGCCAGGAGGGGATAATCCAATACGGACGCAAGCAGTGCATCCGTCGTCATGTTTGCCGCTTTTTCTTCCGGGATCTGACACGCCTTCATCATCTCGCTCATATTCTTCAGACGCTTCCATGCAGAAGTTCCAGGGACAACAGGATAGGCGTATGGCTGCTCGTCACTTCCACCGGCGCTGGCCGAACAAATGGCGAGTAATTTTGAATCTTGCTTTCCGGAATTGCGGTAAAAAATGCATTGTTTCAAAAAGCCAAGAAGTGCCTGTTCAGAATAGTCTGAAGAAGCTTCGGCTTCTTTGAGCACATCCATCGCATCCGGTCTTTGCATCAGTTCGGAAAATGCCTCCGATTCTCTGCAGAATCGTTCACATGCAGTTCTGTATTCACGGTATTTCGGGTATTCAGCCATTGAACGCTCCTGAAGGACCGATTCCAAGACAGTTTTTGTCGTTTCTTCAGATGCGGTCGGTCTCTGTTCGGAAAAAACGACAAGTGAGAAGCTAAGCATGCAAACCAATGTCAGAATCAGCAGAAGCACGGACTTTAGAAGTTTTTTCATGGGTGTACCTCCTTCTGTCGTAAAACGCAACTGACAGTAATTTTTCCTCTTCTGCGCTAATTCTATCAAAAAAAAAAAAAAGATGTCAATACTATTTCAATCATTTTTTTGCTTTTTGCAAACGATTTTTGCAAGAAGAAGCAGGCCGAAACGGATAACGTTCTCAGCCTGCATTTTCAAATCAATCGGGTCGACCGGTTTATTCCTTGTCTGAATTCTCTTCGGCCTTTTCTTCGGACTTCGGAGCTTTAACGGTTTTTTTGCTTTCTTTTTCAGCCTTTTTCGCTTCTTTTTCAGCTTTCTTAGCGTCTTTTTCCGCTTTTTTCGCATCCTTCTTGGGTGCGTAAACGGATTCGGCGTCGACCATTTCGATGATTGCCATTTCAGCGCCATCGCCGCGTCTCGGACCGATCTTCAGGACACGGGTGTACCCGCCGTTGCGATCCTCGTAAAGCGGAGCGATGATGGAGAAAAGCTTGTATACGACGGCTTCCTTCTTCAGGAAGGACAGCGCCTGACGTTTGGATGCGAGCGTATTGGCTTTACCGAGAGTGACCATCTTATCCGTCAGTGCGCTGACTTCCTTGGCACGCGTAACAGTCGTCTCGATTCTTCCGGTCTCCAGAAGGAATGTGACCATGCCTTTCAGCATTGCCATCCTCTGTGAAGTCGGTCTGCCTAATTTTCTATTGCCGGGCATTTTATTGTGCCTCCTTCATACAAAAATATTAGTCTTCAGGCTTCCGGAAGCTCAAGCCCATGTCATGAAGCTTCTGGATAACCTCCTCGAGGGACTTCTTGCCAAGGTTGCGCACCTTGATCATTTCATCCTCGGTCTTGTTGATCAGATCTTCAACGGTGTCGATCTGCGCACGTTTCAGGCAGTTGAAGCTGCGGACGGAGAGGTCGAGTTCCTCGATAGTCATCTCGAGGACCTTGCCCTTCTTCGCTTCTTCACGTTCAACCAGAACCGCGGCATTCTTCGCGCCGTCGGAAAGTTCCACAAACAGTGAGAGGTGTTCGCTGAGGATCTTCGCGGCCAGAGATACGGCTTCTTTCGCGTCGATCGTTCCGTTCGTCGTCACGAACATTTCCAACTTATCGTAATCGGTGATATTTCCGACGCGGGTATTGGAAACTTCGTAATTCGCGGTCAGAACCGGCGTGTAGATAGAGTCCGTGAAGATGGTCCCGATCGCCGGATTCTCGGACAGCTGTTTGTTGCGTTCGGAGGAAACATATCCTCTGCCGCGGTCAAACGTCAGCGTCATATACAGCGGGGAACCGGGTTCAACGGTCGCGATGTGATGCTCGGGATTCAAAATCTCAATATCGGAATCCGTCTGGATGTCTCCGGCGGTGACTTCGCCGCCGTGTGAATCGATGACGACCGTCTTGGAGCCTTCGCAGAACAGTTTTGCGACGATGCCCTTAACGTTCAGAACGATCTCCGGTACGTCTTCCTTGACGCCGCGAACAGTTGAAATTTCATGCAGCACGCCGTCGATTTTGATATTGGAAACGGCAACTCCGGGAAGCGAGCTCATCAGCACGCGACGAAGAGAATTGCCCAATGTGATGCCGTAGCCTCTCTCAAGGGGTTCGATAACAAACGTACCCTGTTTGCCATCCTCGCTCAGATCAGCGGAAACGATGTTCGGTCTTTCAATTTCGATCATTACGATACCCTCCTATGATATTGATCGGCTCTGTACCAGAGACGATTATTTGGAATACAACTCGACGATGAGATGTTCTTCGATCGGAAATTCGATATCCGCTCTCAGGGGGAGACGATCGATCGTCGCAGTTACGTTTTCGGCGTCGACAATGATCCAAGCCGGAACCGGTCTTGAATTGATATTCTCGATAAGCACTTTAATCTTTTCGGATTCCTTATTCGCCTTGCTGTCCTTCAGCGCGACGACGTCGCCCTTCTTCAGGAGCTGAGCGGGAGAGGAAACCTTTTTTCCGTTCACGGTAAAATGACCGTGAAGTACGAGCTGACGCGCCTCTTTGCGGCTGCTGGCCATGCCCATACGATAAACCACGTTGTCAAGCCGTCTTTCGATCATGACCAGCAGGTTTTCACCGGTCTGGCCGGGCTGACGGTCGGCTTTTTCAAAGTAGTTCTTAAACTGTTTCTCCAGAATACCGTAGTATC
>CACZRJ010000180.1 GCA_902783535.1 uncultured Ruminococcus sp.
GCCGCGGTGACGGACGACGGGCGGATCGCTTTGGTCTGCGGCGAGCCGGAGTCCGGCCCTTACGTCTGCCGGATGCTGACGACAGACGGATGGACGAAACGCGCCCTTCTGGCCGAGAACGATTTGTCCGCCGTTTTCGGCGCGGTCTCGCTGCCGGGGATCGGGTCGCATGACGCGGCGGACGCTTTCGCCGCCGAAATTCTCGAAAAATACAACGTCCGCTTCGTTTACGAGCCGTGCGAACTGTTCGACGCGCTCGTGGAAGCCGGACTCGCGTCCGAACTGTCGGACGACCGAGAGGAGATCCTGCGAGCGGAACACGCCGTCGCGGACACTTTCCGCTTTTTCCCGGACGCCGTCTGGAAAGGGATCGGCGACAGGCTGCCGTACGTCGTTTTTCTGTGCGGAAGGATCCCCGGGAACACCGCGGGATGGAATTACGAATGGGGCGGCTACAACTGCACGTTCATGGAGATCGGCGGCGTCGAACCATACATGAAGAGCCTGTTCATGCACGAGACCGGCCACGCGATCAGCCGCTGCGTATCGCGCGTTCCGAGCGGGACGGACCTGCTGGAAAAATGGGTCGCGGCGACGCCGGAAGACGTCATGAAAGCGGTCGAAAAGGGGACCGTCGACGGAAAGAACGCCATCACGGTCGAGTTCACGCCGTACGACAGGGACGGGAACGTCTGCTTCGTGTCCGATTACGCGATGAAGAATCCGGAGGAAGACCGCGCGGAGACCCTGGCGGCTGTTTTCACCGAGCGTGACGGCGGGGGAGACGGAAATTTGTTTTCTCATCCCGTTCTGTACAGGAAAGCTTTGCTGTGGGAGGAAATGATCCGGACGGCGTTCGGGATCGGCGAATCCGTTTCGCTTCCGTTCGACGACCTCGCCCCGGCGGCCTGAAGAGAAGACAAAAACAGAGGCACCCGCCCGTCCTGAGACGGCCGCGGGTGCCTTGCGTTTGGTCTTTGTTCTGTTCAGACCGCTTTTTTCAGCGTCAGAACGTTTTTGCCTTCCCTGTACTCGTAATCCACTTCGTCCATGGTTTTCCGGACGATGAAGATGCCGAGACCTCCGATCGGACGCTCGTCCGCGCTCAGGGAAGTGTCGGGTTCCTTCGCTTCGAGCGGGTTGTACGGCTTCCCGTCGTCCGTGAACGTCAGCGTGACGGTCCTGCTGCCTTCGTCGAAATCAAAGGCGACCTCCGCCTGCGAAGCGCCGGAATAGGACGCGATGTTCGCGTAGATCTCGTCGATCACGACGCTGATCTGGTACTGAGCCTTCATCGGGCAGTCGCATTGCTCCAGCAGATCGCCGACGAACGACTGGATGGACTCCATGGCGGAGACGGATGCGTCGACGGTCAGGACGTTTCTGTTGTTCGTTCCCATGATCAACCCTCCTCTTTCTTTTCTTCGGGGCCGTAGTAAACGACGCACATCATTGTGATATCGTCGAACTGCGGCGCTTTGCCGACGAATCCGGAGATCGCTCCGTCGACGGCTTTCAGGATCTGCTGCGGCTGCCCGTCGGCCGCCGTGTTCAGCGCGTCGACCAGGCGCTCCGGTCCGAACAGCTCTCCGGACGCGTTGGTCGCTTCCGGAACGCCGTCCGTGTAGACGAACAGTTTGGAACCTTTTTCAAGCCGGATCTCGTAGTTTCTGTACCTCGAGCCTTCCATGCCGCCGATGACGAAACCGTGACGGTCGTGATAGAGTTCGAACGGCTTTCCGGGCAGTTTCAGCGCAGGGTATTCGTGTCCCGCGTTGCTTGCGGTCAGGAGACCCGTCTCCAGGTCCAGAATGCCCAGCCAGACGGTGACGAACATCTCTTCGCGGTTGTTCCGGCAGATCTGGTCGTTCGCGCTTTCCAGCGCGACTTTCGGGTCTCTGTCCGAGAGCGCGAAATTCTGGATGATGATCTTCGAGATCATCATGAACAGCGCCGCCGGAACGCCTTTTCCCGAAACGTCCGCCATCACAAGCCCGAGATGATGATCGTCGATGAGGAAGAAGTCGTAGAAGTCGCCGCCGACTTCCTTTGCCGGATCCATTGACGCGTAGATGTCGAACTCTTTCCGGTCCGGATAGGGCGGGAAGATGTTCGGGACCATGTCCGCCTGGATGCGCGTCGCCATGGACAGCTCGCTCTCGAGACGGGATGACTCGATTTCCTGTTTCTGATACAACTCGTTCTGGATCCGGAGAATGACATAGAACATGTTCACGGTCGAGATGACGGTCGCAAAGATGACCAGCTGGAACTGCTGGAAGAACAGCTGAATGAGCGCTCCGGCGACAGGCAGCGCGATGTAGAACCAGAATGCCTTGTTCAGTCTGGGATCCAGCTTCTTTCCGTATCTCAGAAGGAGGTAGAGATCGAGTCCGAGCATCAGAAGCTGGGGAATGTTGGAAAGAAAGTACAACGGGGACCGGGCGTAGACGACGGAGGACCTGCTCACGGTTTCCGTCAGATCGAAGTGATAGTAGAGGTCCGTGAACGCCGCGACGACCAGCATGACGACGTGAACGGCGAACAGGACGGTCAGAACGGCGGTATATTTTTTCAGATTCTTCTCGATCTGTTCGTAATGCGGTCTGGACGCGTGCAGGATCAGGAGGGAAATGCAGATGGCCATCGCTCCGGAAGTGAAGAATTCGACGAAAGTCACGATGCGGATGGCGATCAGAATGCCGGTCGCGTTCGCGACGGCGAACATCTGCAGCGTTTCCCGCGTCATGTGCATCACGAGGTAGGTGAGCACAAGTCCGAAGAAGTTCCGGAAAAACGTCTTTCCCTCCTTCGAGAAATGAGACTTCGGGATCTGGAGAAGGCACAGGAAGCAGACGCCGATGCCGATCGATGTGAAAATGACGGTCGCGAGATTCGAAATCTGGGCAAGTTCCATAGACAGGTCGTTGACCTCCTTATTTTCTGAGATTGCGGACGGCTTCGGAAAGGATCGTTTCCGGATCGTTGCCGTCGATGTCGAGATTCTCCGCCTTGATCAGACGGACGTCCGGGATTCCGTAAAATGTCATTGAAAGCGCTTTGACATACCCGAACCCGAAGGCGTCGTCGACGACCGGGCCGCCGGACGTCGTGACGTACGCGAGTGTTTTCGCTCGGCAGAGTCCGCGCGGGACGCCGTTTTCGTCATAGTAAAAGGTGAGATTCGGGACGGTCACCTGCTCGAGATACCGCTTGAGCAGAGCGGGGAAGGAGAGATCCCAGAACGGGGCGGCGATGACGATCTCGTCCGCTTCCGCAAACTGCTTTCCCGGAAGGAACAACGGGTCCGAAAAATCCTTCGCGCGCGATTTTTCGTCCCGGAACCGGAGAAAGGTCTCGTCTGTCTCGGGAAGAGTCATGTCTTCGAGCCGGATCCGGACGACGGGGTCCGGAAGCCGAAGCGACGCGAGAAAGGCGTCCGCAAGACGCCGCGTCCGCGAATGGCTCCGCACGCACGCGTCGATATAGAGAATCATGCCGTTTCTGCGCTCCTTCCTTGTTCTTTCCCATCATTATACAGTATGCGGGGACGGTTTGCAAGGTTTTCGGGATCTGTTTTTCTTTTTTTTCGGTCAGCCCTCCGTCCGCACGCGGGATGCGCTGTAAAACGGGTCCCCGGCATCCTGCTTCCCGGCGGAGCCTTCCCGAAACGACCGCATTCCTCGCGGAATGCCTTGCCAACGGCCGACGGATTTGCTAAAATGGATAAGAAAAGGAAATAAGAAAACGAGGAGAAACAGTCATGGCCAACAGATTCATGCTCAATGAAACATCATATCACGGAAAAGGCGCGATCCAGAACATCGTTCCCGAGATCAGAGCGCGCGGCTTTCAAAGCGTCCTGGTCTGCAGCGACGCGTCTCTCGTACGCTTCGGCGTGACGCAGAAGGTGACTTCGCTTCTGGAAGAGGCGAACATCGGCTACCGTCTGTTCAGCGACATCAAGCCGAACCCGACGATCGAAAACGTGAAAGCAGGCGTCGCGGCAGCGAAGGAAAGCGGCGCGGACTGCATCCTCGCGATCGGCGGAGGCTCCTCCATGGATACGGCGAAGGCGATCGGGATCATTCTGACGAATCCGGAATTCGAAGACGTGAGAAGTCTTGAAGGCGTCGCTCCGACGAAACATCCCTGCCTGCCGATCATCGCCGTGCCGACGACCGCCGGAACGGCAGCTGAGGTCACGATCAACTACGTCATCACCGACGTGGAAAAGAAGAGAAAATTCGTCTGCGTCGACGTGCACGACATGCCCGTCGTCGCCGTCGTCGATCCCGACATGATGGCCTCCATGCCGAAGAGCCTCAAGGCCTTCACGGGCATGGACGCGCTGACGCACGCGATCGAAGGATACACGACCAGAGCCGCCTGGGAACTGTCCGACATGTTCCACATCAAGGCGATCGAACTGATCGCGAAGAATCTCCGCGCCTCCGTCGCCGGAGACGAGAAGGGCGCAGAGCAGATGGCGCTGGCGCAGTACGTCGCGGGCATGGGATTCTCGAACGTCGGACTCGGCATCGACCACGCGATGGCGCACACGCTCAGCGCATATTACGACGTTCCGCACGGCAAGGCGTGCGCCATGCTGCTTCCGGTCTCCATGGAATTCAACAAGGACTTCAGCGGAGAGAAATATCGTGAGATCGCCCGTGTTTTCGGCGTCGAAGGCGTTGACGGGATGTCGCCCGAAGAATACCGCGACGCCGCGGTCAAGGCCGTTCGCAAGCTTTCCGTCGACGTCGGCATTCCGACCGTCTGCGAAGAGATCAAGGCGGAAGACCTCGACAGCCTGGCTTCCGACGCGCTGAAGGACGCCTGCTATCCCGGCAACCCGAGAGAAGCGACGCACGAGCAGGTCGTCGAACTCTTCAGGAAGATTATGTAAACCTGCAGAACACTGGGAACGCGCTGCGGGGATCCCTGACGGAAGGGGATCCCCGCGTCTTTTTCATCCGCGGACATGCCCGGACGAAAAAAAGTCCTCCGAACTATTGAAAATGACTGCGGATTTGTGGTAAATTACAAGAGGAAAGAAATATTCAAGGAGAAAAAAGAGATGAACGGCAACGGCGGAAGAAACAGAAACGTCACGGGCGGCGGCAGCGGCATCGAGCGCAGAGGAAGCGGACTCGGCACCGGCCCCGTCGGACGTCCCGGCGGATATCAAGGAAGGACCGGCGGCGGCAGCGGCGGCGGAAACGGCGGAGGCGGCGGCGGGAACCGCGGCTTCAATTTCGGCTCCGGCGGAGGCGGCGGGCTCGGGAAGATCATCCTGATCGTCATCATCGCGGCCGTCGTGCTCGGAGGCGGATTCGGGATCGGCAACTGTTCCGGTCTTTTCTCCGGGAACACGCCGATCGATCCCGGCACGGGAACCGGAACGACGGACATCGGTTCGCTGATCGGCGGATACACAGGATTCACGCCCTCCACGGTTTCCACCGGTTGGGTCTCGAACGCGAACACCGGAACGCTGAACACGTCCTCCTCTTCGGGGCGGAGCAAATATACCGTTCTGAAAGGGAACGGACAGGACAAGGTCACGCTGATGGTCTATCTGTGCGGGACCGACCTCGAATCCAAATCCGGAATGGCGAGCAAGGACCTGCAGGAGATGGCGAGCGCGACCTATTCCGACAACGTGCATCTGCTCGTGTATACCGGCGGAACGAAGCAGTGGAAGAACAGCGTGATCAGTTCCTCCGTCAACCAGATCTATGAGGTCCGGAACGGCGGACTGCAGAAGCTCGTCGAAAACGACGGCAGCGACGCGATGACCAAGCCTTCGACGCTGACCCGCTTCATTCAGTACTGCGCGAACAAATACCCCGCCAACCGCTACGGGCTCGTCCTGTGGGATCACGGCGGCGGATCCATTTCCGGTTTCGGCTACGACGAAAAGAATTCGTCCGCCGGATCCATGAACCTTTCCGGCATCAGCACGGCATTGAAAAACGGCGGCGTGAAATTCGACTTCGTCGGATACGACGCCTGCCTGATGGCGACGCTTGAAAACGGGCTCATGCTGGACGACTACGCGGACTACATGATCGCTTCCGAGGAAACGGAACCCGGCGTGGGCTGGTATCACACGAACTGGATCACCCAGCTTTCTAGGAACCCGTCCATTCCGACGCCCGAGCTCGGGAAGATCATCATCGACGACTATACGGATTTCTGCGCGCAGAAGTGCAGCGGTCAGAAGACGACGCTTTCCATCGTCGACCTCGGCGAACTGAGCGCGAAGGTGCCCGACGCGCTGAAGACGTTCGCAGCAAAGACGACGGACATGATCCAGAACAATCAGTACAAGACCGTGTCCGACGCGCGTTCGTCCGCGCGGGAGTTCTCCTCCAACAAGATCGACCAGGTGGACCTCGTGCATTTCGCCTACAATCTGAACACAGATTCCTCGAAAGCGCTCGCGAACGCGCTGCTCGGCGCGGTGAAATACAACCGCACGTCTTCGAACATGTCGAACGCCTACGGCATTTCCGCATATTTCCCGTACCGCAATTCCTCGAAGGTGAATTCCGGCATCGGCGCTGCGCAATCGGTCGGAATGGACAGCGAATACATCCGCTGCATGCAGAGCTTCGCCAGCCTTGAGACGGGCGGACAGGCGGCCGCGGCCACGCATACGTCCTCTCCCTTGTCCTCCATCCTCGGCGCGTTCACCGGCGGAGGCACGTCCACATCTTCCGAGATCTCCGGACTGCTGTCCGGGCTTCTGACGAACGCCGGAAGCAGCTTCTTCAGCTCGGCGCTCAACCTCGACAAGGCGACGGAATATCTGACCGAAAACCAGTTCGACTCGTCCGCGCTCGTCTGGACGAAGGCCGACGGCGTTCCGCAACTCAAGCTGTCCGACGGGCAGTGGAAGCAGGTGCAGGAACTGCAGCTGAACGTCTTCTACGATGACGGCGAAGGATACATCGACCTCGGATGCGACAACCTGTACACGATCTCGAAAGAGGGAGCCCTGTACGGAAACGTCGGCGATTCCTGGATCGCGATCGATTCGCAGATCGTTCCGTATTACTATGTCGACATGCTTTCGGAAGAGAACGGCTATGTGATCCACGGACGCGTCCCGTGTCTGCTGAACGGAGACCGCGCCGAACTTCTGATCGTGTTCGACAGCCAGATGAAGAACGGATACATCTCCGGCGCCCGCTTCATTTACAGCGGCGGCGAAACGGAAACGTCCGCCAAGGCCGAGACCGAGCTGACCCCGGGCGACAAGATCGACTTCATCTGCGACTACTATTCCTACCAGGGCGTCTATCAGGACACCTTCAAGTTTGGCCAGCAGATGACTTACACCGGCAACCACGTCGTGTCCGACCGCACGATCGACCGGTCGAAGACGGAGCCGATGTACATCTTCACGGACATCTACGACAACGAATTCTTCTCGCCCGTCATCCCGCGCTGAAAGATGGGACGCATATCCGACTTTTTCGCCTCTCTCGCCGCGTCCTTCGTCGACCGATTCACCGGCAGCGGTCTCAGTCAGGCGGAAACATCCGCGTCCGGCAGCAAAGAACCCTTCCCGGGCATGCCGGAACTGCTCCGCCGCGCTGCGGCGGAAAGTTGCGTACTGCTGAAGAACGACGGAGCGCTCCCGTTGAAGAGAGATGAAAGGGTCTCCGTGTTCGGCCGCTGCCAGAAAGACTGGTTTTTCGTCGGCAACGGCAGCGGCGGAGACGTCCACCCGCCGTACGCGGTATCGCTGCTCGACGCGATGCTGGAAGCAGATGACGCCGGAATGGCGAAACTCGACCGCCCGCTCGCGGAGACATATATCTCCTGGACGGCGGACAAAAAGAATGCTGCGCGCCGCGGCTGGTGGGGGCACTGGCCGTTCTCGCATCCCGAGATGCCTCTGACCGAGGAACAGGTCTCCGA
>CACZRJ010000181.1 GCA_902783535.1 uncultured Ruminococcus sp.
CCCGGCGCCCCTGCGGAAAGCGAGGCTTCCGCGGGTTCGTCCGCTTCTCCAGCGGAGTCTGCCGAGCACTCAAAAGGCACGGAGCAAAGCGAAGAAGAAAGCAAGGCGCCGCTGGTGCCGATGACCGAAAAGGTCACCTACAGGACTCCCGTCAGCGTCGGTTGTTCCTATACGGTCAATGTGGAGGCCGACGACAAATATGCGGACTCCTATCATTCGGAACTGACGGACGGCATTTATTCCGGCCCGGAAAGTTACTCGGACGGAAGAACCGCGGGGTTCGCAATCGGAGAAGTCTCGGCGCTGACGCTGACCATCGACCTCGGAAAGGTTTACGACAACCTGTATGAGTTTTCCGTCAGCTATCTGCATACGAGGGATGCCGGCATCGCACCGCCTTCCGCCGTCCGTGTCCAGACGTCCGTGGACGGGGAAGAGTGGACAAGCGTCGGCGTTGGAAAGAAACCTCTGACGGCGCCTGCAAACACGATGCAGATGTGCACGGTCGTCACGTACGATTACGTGACCGCCCGGTATGTCCGGTTCGTCGTTCAGAAAGGGTCCTACTGGATGTTCTTCGACGAATTCCTCGTCTTCGCCGACGAAGAGGGCAACCAGCTGGCGTCCCAGTATCTTGAAAAACTGATTGCCGCTTATGAGGAAAACAGGAACGGCGCAAATGAAATGCGGGCTGCCCGCAGCGCTCTGAAGGGAGAAACGGTCGACCGCTCGAAATATCGCAATGAGGTCAGTCTGAACTGCGCATATTCTTTGAGCCGGAATGCGGACAGCACTTTCCCGAACAAGGATAAGATGCTGACGGACGGAAACGTCGGAAAAGTTCTTGAAAGCGAGACCTGGGTCGGTTTTGACGGCGCATCTTCCGTCGATATCACAATCGACCTGGCGACGGTGCGTACGGACCTGGCGGAATTCGCCGTCTACGCTTATTCCAACCAGTCATCCATCCTGTTTCCGGTATATGTGACCGTTGCCGTTGGCGAAAACCCCGAAAACATGAGAGAGATCGGCAGCGTTTACGGCCCCTCCGATGTCGCTCAGACCGCGTACACGTATATCCTCTCTCTGGATACTGCCGTAAAAGGCAGGTATGTCAGGTTCACCGTTAAGGGCGCCGGAAGCGGGCTGATGCTCCTTGAGGAGTGCGGCGCATACGCTTACGGCGAAAAGCCGGATCTTCCTTATCTCTACCCGCCTGTCACTTTGAAAAAGGAAAAGGACAAATACTGGCAGGTGAAGAGCTCGGAAGCGACGAAAGTCCAGAACCTGATTCTCGGACTGCCCGTTCAGATCATCGGCGGTTTCGCTTCGAGCGCGGCCGCGCTGACGAACAACACGCCGGTCACGTCAAGACTTCTGACCGACGGTAAAATGGCGCGCGTCGTAGACATACACGAGGGCGACTTCTTCAAGTTCAGCCAGGGAGGCGAACGGAACGTCATTTTCGATCTGACCGCGCTTTCCACTGTGCTCTCCTTCCGCGCAAGCATCCTGAGTTATGCCGACTGGGCCGTGCACCGCCCGTCGTCCGTGACGGTCTACCTGTCCGATGATACGGAAAACTGGTATGAAGCCGGAGACCTGTCTTTTGCGTCAGACGCTGCGGACAGGGCGACGAACTGGGGAGAACTGAAGCTGGTGAAGCCGATCGCAGCCCGCTACGTCTGTTTCTCGTTTGATGCCGGGACCTGGTCCGCGTCGGATGAGATGGAAGTCTACGGGACCAAGTCCGTCGCCAAAAACGCTTTGCGGCTTGCCAGTACCGATATGAACCGCAAGACGATGGTATCGGACAAGAACGACTGGAAGTATACCGGGCAAAGCAGTGATCTGCTGAACGGATCCGGAGACATCTGCCTGATGTATCACGGGACCGGTTTCAGCTATTCCGAAGACGAGCTTCTGCCTTATGTCGCATATCTCGACAAGGAGGGAAACATCAAGGATACGATGTTTGACGGATTCCTGTTCCTCCTGAGCGGGAATTTCCCGAGCGGAGAGCCGGGACACCGGAAAAGCAGGAAGTCCGACTGGGAGTGGCTCGTAAAGGACCTGTTCGCGGAAGGAAAGAACCTGACCGCATTGGATGCCGTTGCAGGAAAAGTCAATGAAGCGCTCGGAACGCCGGACAGAAAGTACAACGTCTTCGCAACGCTGTACTATCTCCGTCCAGAGGTCACGGCGTTCGGAGACGTCGACGGGGACGGGACGGACGAAAACCTTTCGATCCTGTCCGACCGGATGAAGGTCTTCAGCTGGTTTATGGACTCCGTCGACAAAGCATGGCAGGAAGCGGGATTCGAGCATCTGTCCTTCGGCGGCTATTACTGGTATCATGAGGAGATATCGAATTCGGAGGCGGACCCGGATGAGGCTGCTATGATCAAAGGCGCCGCGGCGATCGCACACGAAAGAGGGACGCAGTTCTTCTGGATCCCGTGGTATTCCGCTCCGGGCTATACGAAATGGGCTTCGTTCGGATTTGACGTCGCCTGCATGCAGCCGAACTACGCGTTTGACGCGAGCGTTCTGGAAAACCGCCTGGATATGGCCACTTCGCTGATCCAGAGCCTCGGCATGTGCCTGGAAATGGAGATCGACGATAAGGCGCTGGCGAACCCGGTGTTTTATGACAAATACATGGGCTATCTGATGCACGGCGTGACGGACGGATACATGCGCGAAGCGATCCATATGTATTATCAGGGTCGGCTGATCTTTGGAAGCGCGTGTGCGAGCGATTCCGAAAAGATCCGGGCGATTTACGATTATACCTACCTTTTCATAAAGAAGAACCTGCCTGAGAAGCCCGAAGCCGCAAAAGCGATGACATTTGAATGCAGTGCGGGGAAACCTCTGACGGGCGTCCTCGGCGAATCCGGAAAACTGCGCGCGCATAAAGTATATGTTTCCCCGGAACACGGCGAGGTATCGATAAACGAAGACGGAAGCTTCGTATATTATCCGGATCCCGGCTATCTGGGAGAGGATACATTCAGCTACTGCTACTGCGACAGGCTGTTCTATTCCGACGGATGCATTGTCACGATCCGTGTGGGGGAGAATTGATCGAAGCCGTATCATATCTCATGTCCCGCTCTCTGCCGGAAGGCGGAGAGCGGGAGACTTTTTTGCAATTTGTTTACGAAACGATTCAGGATTGTTAAAAATAATGAGCGTATCCGCCGGAGGATTCTATTGCTTTTTTTCGGCGGAAATGCTATAATCCGTCTCAGAAAGTATCATAACGTCATCTGGAGAAAGAGGAAGTCCCTTTGAAAAAGCGCGAAACACAACTTGTGATCGTTCTGCTCGTTCTGCTGGCGGTCTTTATTGTCGTCGGAATCATCATCGACAGATTTCGTTCCGTGACAACGATCGATTACGGAGAAGTGGAAGACGTCGACATTATCATCAGCGAGGTCTGTGCAAACAACAGAACGATTCTGGCGGACAGCAACGGTAAATATTCCGACTATATCGAGTTGTACAACAGAGGCAAAGACTGCAATCTGAAGGGATTTACGGTCTCTGACGGAAAGGCATCCTCGGAGCCATTCGGCGATTTTCCGTTCGCCGCAGGGGAATACAAGGTCATTTTTCTCGGAAAATCGAATACGGGATTTGCGCTGTCCACAGTGGGCGGCGAAACCATTTCCCTGAAAAACAGAGACGGCTCGCTCGTTGCTCAGGTAAAGACGGTTCCGATGGAAGCGGACATGGTCATGTCCTGGCACGGCGCCGGATATGAAGTGACCAGTCGCGCAACGCCGGGATTTGAAAACTCGGAATACGGATCCCGCGCATTCCGGGAAGGCATTCCGGACGAAAACCCGAGCATCGTGATCAACGAAATCCTGACAGAAAACAAAACGGTTCTTCCGGATGAGACCGGAACCTATTCGGACGTGATCGAACTGTACAATAAATCGTCAGAGCCTGTTTCTCTCGCCGGATTCTATCTGTCCGACCGGCAGGAGAACCGGTTCCGCTACGCGATTCCTTCCCAGACGCTTCCTGCAGGAGGATTCCTCGCTATTTATGCAGACGGGAAGGCCATGGTCGCCGAAACGGGAGAAATCCATACGAATTTCGGGCTGTCCGCCGGAGAAACGCTTTTCCTGACGTCTTCGTCCGGTAAATACACGTCCGTGCAGGTGACCGCGACGTCTGACAATGTTTCACTGCTTCGGAACGAGGACGGTGATTTCACCGCGGGCGCTCCGTCTCCCGGATTCGCCAACGGAGAAGAGGGCATCGCGGCATTCCTGCGTTCCAGGATCAACGAGGACGCTCCGCTCGTCGTGTCTGAAGTCCTGATCGACAAGAGCGGCATTCCCTATGACGGAGCGATCGCGGATGCCGTGGAGATCCACAACAGGACTTCCGAGCCGGTTTCCACGGAAGGATGGTATCTGACGGACGGCGAAGATCCCTATCGATTTGCGATTCCCGCGGTCACGGTCGAACCCAATTCCTGCATCGTCATCGTTTGCGACGGCAAGGCGGAAGGCCTGCACGCGAATTTCTCGCTGTCTGCTGACGAGAAGGTGACTCTGACCGGACCCGACTGGAAGCGGGGCGTTTACGCACCCTGCTCCGACCCCGGCCTCGGAAAGTCGTGGAATCTTGTAGGCAGAGGCGAAGACACCGGCTTCGTCATCGGCGACATTTCCATCGGCTATCCGAACGACGATGCCGGAAAGGCGGCATATCTGAAGCATGCAAGACCGGATGCGGTCCAGCTTTCCGAAGTCGTCACCGCGAACGTCTCCGCTTTGAAAGGACCTTACGGCGCGACTGCCGACTGGATCGAAATCTTCAACGGCTCGGATCAGTCCGTGTCTTTGTACGGACTGTATCTGACAGACGACCCGCAGAACCTGACGAAGGGGAAACTTCCCGGACAGACGGTTCAGCCCGGCGAGTATTACGTCGCTTTCGCAAGCGAGTCCGGAACGAATCTTCCCGGCGGGTATCCCGTGATGCCGTTCAATCTTTCTTCTGAAGGCGAGACGGTTTACCTGACGAACGGAGAGAAAATTCTTGACGCGATGATCGTGCCGGCCCTTGAGCCGGACAAGTCCTACGGACGTCCGAGAGGAAAAGACGGATTCGGTCATCTGGCGTCGATGACGCCTTGCGCGGCGAACGCGGATGAAGCGAGCCCGACTGAAAAGCCGCTTTCCGTGACGGCAACGGGGGTTTACAACGGCGTTCCTTACCTGGACGTGACGCTTTCCGGAGACGGGACAATCTATTATACGATGAACTGTGAGGAGCCGACGGCATCCTCACTCGTCTATTCCGGACCGCTCCGTCTGACGAAGACGACGGTCGTCCGTGCCGTCTGCGTGAAAGAAGGACACACGGCGAGCGGCATCGCCGACTTCACATATGTCATCAACGAAAACCACACGCTTCCTGTCGCAAGTCTTGTGACAACGCCGGAAAATCTGTGGGACTATTACCACGGCATTTATGTCGAAGGTCCGAATGCCGCCGCGGAATTTCCACATGTCGGCGCGAACTACTGGCAGCAGTGGGAAAAGCCCGCGACGGTCAGCCTTTATGAAAAAGACGGGACCGGATTCAGCCTTCCGTGCGGGATCCGCATCTTCGGCGCGTATTCCCGCGCGCTGGATATGAAGAGTCTGTCCTGCTTTTTTCGTTCCAAGTACGGAGCGTCAAGCCTGAATTATGCGCTTTTCGGTGAGGACGGACTGGATTCATATGAGGCCTTCATCTTCCGGAACACCGGGCAGGATCAGTACAAGGCAAGAATGCGCGATCCTCTTCTGACGGGGATCACGGCCGCGGCCACCGACGTCGCGGTGCAGAAATACCGGCCGGTCGTTCTTTACCTGAACGGCAGTTTCTGGGGCGTATATTTCATTCGCGAAAAGATCAACGAGAATTATGTCGCAGGCAATTACAACGTGTCGCAGGAAGACGTCATCCTGACGCGGGCCAACGGCACCGCCTGCCCCGAATATACGGAACTGATCAACTGGGTGAAGGGCCACGATCTTTCGGTTGCGGAAAATTACCAGTATGTGAGCAGCCAGATCGACATCGACGAATACATCGACTACATCGTCGCAGAGATCTGCATCTGCAATACCGACAACGGAAACATCAAATTTTTCAAGACGAAAAACGGGAAATGGACGTGGATCATGTACGACGTCGACCAGTCTTTCCGTTCGGCCGATTTCAATACGGTTGCAGAGCATCTGAACCCGAACGGAACCGGATCGATGGACCGGTTTTCGACGCTGCTGATCAACAGGCTCCTGAAGAATCAGGGCTTCAAGGATAAATTCCTGACAAGGTTCGGCTGGCAGCTGACGAACGTCTGGTGCCCCGAAAACGTCAATAAGGCCGTGGACGCGATTTATGAGCAGATCCAGCCGGAGATGGCGAGAGACACCGTCAGGTGGGACAATTCCTATTCGGACTGGGAAGCGCAGGTCAGAGCCATCCGCACGTTCGCGAATACCCGGACCGCATATGTGCTGAAGCATGTTCAGTCCTACTTCAAACTGTCGGACCAGCAGATGGTCTCGTACGGTTTCCCCGTTTCATGACAGGAGGTGCCGGAAATGCCTTCCAGACATGAAGAAAAATTCCTGATCGATTACCGCGAATACGCTGTCATCCGAAGCCGTGCGGAAGCGGTGATGTTCCCGGATCCTCACGGCGACAACGGCTCGCAGCTGATCACATCGCTGTATTTCGACGACAGGACGGATACCGCACTGCTCGAGAAGCTTGACGGAATCCGGGTCCATACGAAATACAGGGTCCGGACATACGACTGTGGCCTCTCTCCGGTTCAGCTCGAGAGAAAAGTCAAGCGGGGGATCATGACCGAAAAGCACAGCGCGACGATCACTCCGGAGGCCATCGGCATGCTGTCGGATGCGCAGGCCGATTTCACCGAATTCGGCAAGAAAGCGCTGATACTGGCAACGGAGATGCGTGCGAAAGGGCAGGTGCCGGCCATCATCGTCCGGTACCGCCGAGACGCGTTCGAGTTTCCGGAGATGGATTGCAGGCTGACATTTGATACCTGCGTCGAGGCGCTTTCCGGAAATGCGGAATATCTGTTCGACGATTCTGTCGGCGGGATTCCCGCGCTGCCGAGACAGACGATCGTCATGGAAGTCAAGTACGGAGACCGCGCGCCTGCGTTTTTGAGAAAACTCGCGGCCAACAGCGGAATGCAGCTCTCCGTATCCAAGTACGCACTTTGCAGAGAAGTTTTACATTGAGGAGGAAAAAGTAATGAGCTTTTCCGATATGATTAAAAAAAGCGTCGTGTCCGGATTCAATACGGACGTGACGATCGCCCAGATCGTGATCGGGCTTCTGGTCGCGCTGGTAGCCGCGGTCTTCATCCTGTTCATTTACCGCCTGACGATGCGCGGAATCGCGCTGAACAGAAGCTTCGAGATCACGCTTCTGCTCGTGACCTCGATCAGCGCCATGATCGTTCTGACGATCACGTCAAACCTGGCGCTGTCGCTCGGTATGGTCGGCGCGCTGTCCATCGTCCGGTTCAGGACTGCGATCAAAGACGCTTCTGATACCGCGTTTATGTTCTGGGCAGTCGCTGCAGGTATTACCGCAGGCGCGGGCTTTTATCTGATCACTGCGATCGGCTGCCTGTTTATCGGGATCGTTGCGATCGTCGCCGTAAGGATCAGCAAGAATTCCGCCCGTCCTTATCTTCTTGTTGTCCGGGCGATTCCCGGTGTGAACGTCGGATCCGTGGAAAAGGTCCTGGCGGATTCCAACGTCCGCAGGAAGCTTTCCTCCTCCGTCCAGAATGACCGTTATACGGAGGTCATTTACGAGGTTGCCGTGAGCTCTTCTCAGCAGAAAATGGTCGGCGCCATCAAGTCGATTCCCGGAATCACTTCCGTATCTCTGGTAGACTGCAGAAATACTTGAAACCGCACGCACAATAATGAAATGCCGCCCGTAAAGCCGGGCGGCATTTCGATATGGCAATTGTCGCCGCATTCGGAAAAAACGGTTTTCAGGCGACGTTCCTTCGCCTCCGCGTCAGAGGGTTCGAGCCGGTTGAAATCGCTCGGAAAACCGGAAACGGAAGCTGCTTCTTCATGATCCCGGCGTCCATGGGGCCGTCAACCGGCCCGCGAACCATTCTTTCGTACGGGGTCGGCTGTTTTTCTTCCTTCGCTACGATGCGGGGAAACAAAAAAAGCAGTGATCCGGCTCAACCGGTCACTGCCTGTTCGGTGGCGGACAGATAGGGATTCGAACCCTAGAACGGCTTTTGACCGTTACACGATTTCCAGTCGTGCGCCTTAGACCAACTCGGCCATC
>CACZRJ010000182.1 GCA_902783535.1 uncultured Ruminococcus sp.
ATAAAAGCAAAAAGTTACGTCATATCCGACGCAACTTTTCGACAATGTTCATTGTTCTGTCGATTATAACGATAGTTAAATACATCTCAGAAAGCAAAAATTCATCACTCTAATGCGCTAAATCGGTATGGTTGCGGAGGAAGGATCTGAACTGCGAGAGTCTTACTTCAGCCGCACGTCATTCGTAAGCAATTCGGATTTCATCTCAGCCCCGCGCATCAGCGCGGGGCTTTTTCAAGGAGGAAAAAATGCCCATATCAGAAGTCTTCGGGAACGTTCTTTTTTCGATGCCGTCCAGTATCTCCGATCTGACCGGATCAAAGATCGGTGGTGTCGCAGCGCTTGTTGTATATGTCATCATTATGTCAACTATCGTCGGATTGTCGTATTATTTTTCCGGCCGGCGTTCGACTGACCGGATGAAGTCGCGTCGAACGGGAGACGGACAGCACGGAAGCGCCCGATTTGCGACCGAGAAGGAGAAACGGAAGATGTTTGTCTCTGTTCCCTTTCGCCCGGACGAATGGCGGAGGAACGGGGGAGACGCCTCCCTTCCGCAGGGGATCGTCGTCGGAACGGAGAATGTCCTCGGGAAGAGAACGGCCTTCGTGGACGCGGGAGATGTCCACGCGCTGATGATCGGGGCGGCCGGCGTCGGGAAAACGGCCTTCTTCCTCTATCCGAATCTGGAATACGCCTGCGCGTCCGGAATGAGTTTCCTCGCGACGGACACGAAAGGGGATCTCTACCGGCACTACGGAAAGATCGCGCGGGACTGTTACGGATATGCCGTCTCCGTGCTGGATCTGCGCAATCCTACCCGTTCGGACAGTTTCAACTTTCTGTCTCCCGTGAACCGGTCCATCGACCGGTGGAAGGCGGACCGAAGGGACGTCGCTTCCAGGGCGAGCGCCGAAAAATATGCGAAGATCATTTCCAAAACGATCGTGCAGTCGGGTGCCGGAGACAAGGCGGACTTCGGTCAGAACGCGTTCTTCTACGACGCGGCGGAAGGCATGCTGACTTCCGTGATCCTGCTGGTCGCGGAATTCGCGCGTCCGGAGGAACGGCACATCGTTTCCGTTTACCGGGTGGTCCAGGAACTGATGCAGGAGGAAAAGCCTGCGCCGGGCACCGGCGGACGTAGTGCGAAAGGCGGAAGAAAAGCGTTTTCGTCGCTGCTCGAGAATCTGCCGGAAACGCACAAGGCGCGCTGGTTCGCCGGCGCTGCGATGTATGCCGGAGAGAATGCGATGAACAGCGTTATGTCAACCGCCATGTCAAGGCTGAATGCCTTCCTGGATTCCGAGCTGGAGCAGATCCTGTGCTTCGACGACGGGACCGCGGTGCACGGCGAGCGGATGGCGACCGAAAAGACGGCGCTCTTCGTCGTACTTCCGGAAGAGGACAATACGAAATACTTTCTCGCTTCGCTGCTCGTGCAGCAGCTCTACCGGGAACTGCTCGTCTTCTCCGACGAGAACGGCGGACGTCTGCCGAGGAGGACCATGTTCTATCTCGACGAGTTCGGCACCATCCCGAAGATCGAGTCGGCGGAGATGATGTTTTCCGCTTCGCGTTCCAGACGGCTGTCCATCGTTTCGATCATCCAGTCTTTCGCGCAGCTCGAGAAGAACTACGGGAAGGAAGGATGCGAGATCATCACGGACAACACGCAGCTGACCGTTTTCGGCGGCTTCGCTCCGCTCTCGTCGTCGGCGGACAGACTCTCGTCGTCGCTCGGAAAGCAGACGGTCTCCTCGGGCTACGTGACGGTCGGGAACGGCCGCCCGTCCAGCACCGTCCAGATGGTCGGCCGGGATCTGCTTTCGGCGGACGAGATGCGCGTTCTGCCGAAGGGGACCTTCCTGATCGCGAAGACCGGCTGTCACCCCGTGCGGCAGAAACTGCCGCTGTACCTGGACTGGGGCATTACGTTTCCGGAAGAGGACTACGCCGTTCCGGAACGCGCGTCGCGTCCGGTGTCCTACGCCGGGAGGCGGTCGCTGCGGATGGCGATCGAGGAGGCCTTTGTTTCCGGGACGGCGCCCGACTTTCGCTCCCGGACGGACGCGGGAGGCGGCAGCGCGAAGAGGCATTACGCGCGGATTCCCCGGATCCGCAGCGCGGCCGTACGCGAAAAGACCGCCGCTTCGGAAAGATGCCCGCTTTCGGAAGGCGGAAGCGGAAACGCAAAACTTTCTCCTTTACAGGACCGGAAAAAGGCGGTAGAATGACAGGCGGTGCGGCGAACGCACCGAAAAACGAAAAGAAGGGAAATGATCATGAACCGTTCTGAAGCAACCGCGCAGCCGGTCCCGAAAAACAATTCGAACGTCGCCGACTACATGTCTTACGGCAAACGCTTCACGCCCTACAAGTGGTACAAGCCGCTGCTTGCCATGCTGCTGGCCGTCGTATTCGGATGCGCCATGTCCATTCTCGTCACCCTGCTCAATCCCGCGGGACTGGAGGCGGCAATGTCCGGTAAGGACGCGGGGTACGACAACCTGGACGCGTATACCGCGCTCGGCGCTCTGGTCAGTCTCGGCTCCGTCGCCGTGTTCCTGCCCGCGGTCCTGTTCGCAAACCGGATCGTGCACGCGCGTCCCTTCTCGTCCATCTCCTCCTCCCGCGGCGGGTTCTCCTTCCCGGCCTTTTTCAAGAGCCTCGGCGCCTCGCTCGCGATCCTCGGCATTCCGATGACCGTCATCACGCTGATTTTCGAAAAGAACACGGGCGCGGTCAGGTTCACGGTCGCCGGATTTGTCATTTTTCTCATCCTCTGCCCGTTCCAGTGCATCGCGGAGGAGTACATGTGCCGAGGACTGATCATGCAGTCCTTCGGTTCCTGGATTAGATTCCCGTTCATTCCGATCATTCTGCAGGCCGCCGTTTTCGCTGCGATGCATCCGTACAACTGGATCGGCGTGATCTCGACCGGACTGACCGGGGTCGTTTTCGGCGTCTGCACGTTTTTCACCAAAGGTCTGGAAGCCGGATGCGCGGCTCACATCGTGAACAACATGGTCGCCTTCCTGACGGCCGGATTCGGATTCGGCGGCATCCATACGGACATCGACATCCTTTCGTTCGTCCTTGTGCTGGCTTTCGACCTCGCCTACCTCGGATTCATCATCTTCGCGTCAAAGAAACTCGGCTGGTTCAGCCGGATCCGGAAGGACGACGTCGCGGAATTCAACGAAAAGATCGCATCGAAGAAGGCGTCCGCCGGGAAACAGAACGCGTAGATCGGATCAGGGAAACAGCTTCGCATCGGAAAGACGGGAATCACCCCGTCTTTTCCTTTTCGGAAAATGAACTTTTTTTGAGTTCGTATACATAATGTCATTGACACCATTTCCGCTTTCTGTTAAATTATATATAGATTAAAGATATACCCTTTTTTCCGTTCCTTTCCAAGTCCCGGGGGGCGGGAAAAGGGAATTCTCAGGAGAAGGTGAAATGCCATGGAGAACATGTTTCGTCCGCTGCCCCTGCTCAATCAAATCGGAAAAGTCGACCTGACGTTTCTGCTGATCGTTATCGGCGCAATCGTCCTTGCGGTCGCTTTTTATTTTATGATCCCGCTCTTCCGCAGGAAACAGTACAAGGAGGCGCGGGAGAACCTGAGGAAACGCGAGGAGGCCTTCAAGGCCTCGACCGGATCCGCGACCCTCTCGTCCTCGAACGAACAGTCCTTCATCGAGGAGGAGGACGCCAGGAAGAAGACGTCCGGAGACGGCGGATTCGCTGCCGGACCCGCCGACGAACCGTTCGACGGGGGCGTCGAAGGATGAACGGAGGCGCCGGGGCCGGAAAAACGGTCCTGAAGGTCCTGTATTTCATCCTGACCTTCCTGCTCGGCGGACTGCTCGCCGTCATGCTCCCGAACTGGCTGCTCTACGAGAACGTGTCGAGCGGCGTCGCGGAGAGCCTCGAAGCCGAACGGTACACCGGTTCCGTGCTTCCGCTGTCCGGATACTTCGACAGACGTCCGGCCTTCAGGGAGGTCTTCGGCGAAAACCCGAAGCAGGGATTCGTCCTGTTCCCGGCCGCGTTCGCGCGGGAAGTCACGGACGAGAAGACCGGGGAACGGAAGCAGAAGATCCTTCTGTCCTACACCGGCTACCTCTACGGCGTGAAGGAGGCGTATCCGACCGCCGCGAAGGAGAACAACGGGACGATCGTCCGGGTGACGGACGACGCCGGAAAGACGAACGACTATCCGATCCTGAACTACGACCTCGACGCGGACGGGAACTTCGACAGCAACGCCACGCTGCAGGAGAAGGGATTCCTGTGCCTGGAGATCGACCGCGAGACCTTCGGGAAACCGGCGAAGATCGACTTCTACGACAAGGACGGGCGGCTCTTCCGCTCCTTCGAGACGCGACTGAACTGCGACGAGGAATTCTTCCGCGACGCGGTCCTGTTCGCGGACGAATACAATTCCGGAATGGATGCTGAAAAATTCCGTCAGGCGGACGAAAACTTCCGCGCGAAGAACGAAAACTATCTCATCGGTTCCGTGGACGAGTACCGTCCGAAGTCCATCGCCGTCTCCTGCGTCATCGTCGTCGCCTACTTCCTGCTGATCTACGCGCTGTACGACCTGACGCTCGGAAAACGCTACATCGTCAGAGGGATCAAGAAGATCATCGAAAAGCTGTTTCACGTGGACTTCGGAAAGAAGGAGCGCGAAAAGGCGGAGCGCGAGCAGAGCGAGCTTCTGCTCGGTAAAGACTACTTCAGCAAAGTGACCGTCACGCTGGACGTTTCGGACGTTCCCGGGTTCCGCGAGAGCGTCGAAGTGCGGTATTCGAGCCCCGAGCACGGGGACATCGCCTTCCAGCTGCTGCCGTCCGAGGGATATTCGGCGTCCCGGCGGATCCACGCCGGCGTCTACCGGAATCCCTGGATCGAAATGGACCGCTCCTACGAGGCGGCCGACCTTCCCGAGAATCTTGTCGTGGAAGGATTTCAAATGGATGTGAAAATAAAAATCAGAGATAGGGGAGTCAAATCATGAAAATCACCCTTCAGAACCTGACCAAGATCTTTCCTCCGCGGAAAGGGTCGGCGGACAAGAAGGACGTCTACGCCGTCAACGACATGTCCTTCGAGATCCCGTCCGGAAAGCTCGTGGGCCTGCTCGGCCCGTCCGGATGCGGCAAGTCGACGACCCTCTTCATGCTGTCCGGACTGGAGATGCCGACGTCCGGAAAGATCCTCTTCGACGATCAGGACGTCACCGACCTGGCGCCGGAGAAACGCGGCATCGGACTCGTTTTCCAGAACTACGCCCTCTATCCGCACATGACCGTCGAGAAGAACATCATGTTCCCGCTGACGAACATGCGCGTGCCCAAGGAGAAGGCGAAGGAGAAGGCGCTCGACGCCGCCCGCCTGGTCCAGATCGAGGAACTGATGAACCGGAAGCCGAGCGAACTGTCCGGCGGCCAGCAGCAGCGCGTCGCGATCGCCCGCGCGCTCGTCAAGATGCCGAACGTGCTCCTGCTCGACGAGCCGCTGTCCAACCTGGACGCGCGTCTGCGTCTGCAGACCCGCGAGGAGATCAAGCGGATCCAGACGGAGACCGGCATCACGACCGTCTTCGTCACGCACGACCAGGAAGAGGCGATGAGCATCTGCGACATCATGGTCGTCATGAAGTCCGGCTTCGTCCAGCAGATCGGCGAACCGCAGCGGATCTACGACGATCCCGCCAACAAGTTCGTCGCGAACTTCCTCGGCACGCCCCCGATCAACCTGTTCCACGGCACGACGGCCGGCGGATACGTCCTGATCGGCGGGGAAGCGGTCGCCGAAAGCCCGTCCAGCGCCGCCGAGGAACCGAAGAACGTCGTCGTCGGCGTCCGTCCGGAAGGATTCGTCTACGATCCCGAAGGCCCGTTCACCCTCCGCACCGACCACATCGAGGTCACGGGCAGGGACAAGACGGTCATCTCCAGGCACGACGCTTCCGAGAAGCCGCTCGTCCGCTCCATCATCGACGCGGACATCCCGCTGCCCGAGGGCGCGAATGAACTGAGATTCCGCCTGAAGCCGAACAAGGTCTTCCTGTTCGACGCGGAAACGGAAGAGAGGCTGCCGCTATGAGCAGGAACAACGTCAACGCAGCCGCGGCGGAAGAACCCGCAGTCAAAGCGCACAAGACGCCCTTCCGCGTCATCCTGTTCCAGTCCTTCAAAGGCTGGATGTTCGTGCTGCCGGCCGTTCTGCTGATGTGCCTGTTCACCTTCTATCCGATCATCAACGCCTTCGTCGGCGCGTTCAAGCAGAACTATCTCGCATTGAACGACACCTTCGACGGATGGGGCTTCGAGAACTTCATCCGCGTGCTCGCCGGAGACACCGGCACCGGCGGCGCGAATTTCGTGCAGTGCCTCGTGAACACCATGGTCTTCACGTTCATCTCGGTCCCCGTGTCCACTTTGCTCGCGCTGCTCATCTCGGTCGCTCTGAACAACATCAAACGGCTGCAGAAATTCTATCAGTCCGTCCTGTTCCTGCCGTACCTGACGAACGCGCTCGCCATGGGCGCCGTGTTCGCGACCTTCTTCACGGTCATCGGCACGCGGAACAACGTCGAAACGGTCGGACTCGTCAACAACGTCCTTTCCATCTTCGGACTCGCGCCAGCGAATCCGGGATACATCGACTGGATCGGCGTCCGGAGCCCCACATGGGAGCTCTGGAACCTGACCATCCCGTGGGCGAAGTACATCGTCGTCATCGTCTACGAGATCTGGTCCGGCCTGCCCTTCAAGATCCTGATCCTCTTCTCGGCGCTGCAGTCCGTCAACAAGCAGTACTACGACGCCGCGAAAGTGGACGGCGCGTCCAAGTCCACGATCCTCTGGAAGATCACGACCCCGCTGATCAGCCCGATGATCTCCTACCTCCTGATCACCGGTCTCATGGGCGGCATGAAGCAGTATTCCGCCGTCGTCGGTCTGTTCGGGCAGGACATGGGCGGCGACTACCAGGTCGGCACCATGGTCGGCTACATCTACCAGTACGTCGAAAACGGGTTCACCGGCTACGCGTTCGCGGGCAGCCTGCTGCTCTTCGCCATCATCATGGTCTTCACGATCATCAACCTGCGCGTTTCCAAGAAGCGCGTCCACTATTAAGGGGAGGTGAGCGTCATGACGTCGAACAACGCGAAAGGCAAACAGAAATTCGAACAGATCGCGACCCTCGACATCGAGCGCGAGAGAAAGCGCCAGAAGGTCGGCTCCTTCTTCCGCAAAGCGCTCGACTACGTCTTCCTGACGGTCGCTTCCGTCTTCTCCTTCCTGCCCTTCTACTGGATGGTCATCTCGTCCGTGAAGACGGAGATGGAATACCGCGCGTCCGTCCCGACCTTCTTCCCGACCGAGGGCTTCCAGTGGGCGAACTACCCGACCGTCCTCTCGCAGACCTCCTCCGGCGACGGAAGCTTCTGGCAGATCCTGCTGAACACCGTCATCGTCGGATTCGTCTCCACGGCGCTGGGCGTCCTGCTGACCATCCTGACGGCCTACGCGCTCGCCAGAGTGGACTTCAAGGGCAAGGGGCTCCTCTTCACGCTCATGCTCGGAACCATGATGATCCCGGGCGAGATGTTCACCCTGACCAACTACCTCACGGTGGCCAAGCTGAGCTGGAACGACACCTACACGGTCATGATCGTTCCCTTCCTGGTGAGCATCTACTACATCTACCTGCTGCGGAACAACTTCAAGCAGATCCCCGACACGCTCTACAAGGCCGCGAAGGTGGACGGGCTGTCGGACATCGGATACCTGTTCAAGGTGATGGTCCCGCTGACCGCTCCGACGCTGGTCTCCGTCACGCTGCTGAAGTTCATCGGCACCTGGAACTCCTACATCTGGCCGCGCCTGGTCAATACGGCCAACTGGCAGCTGGTCACCAACTGGGTCACCCGCGGATTCGTCGACCGCGGCGGCGCGCTGTACGGGGGACTGTACGGCACCAGCATGTCCCTGACGACGCTGAAGATGGCCGCGGTCTGCATGGTCTCGCTGCCGCTCTTCATCCTCTTCCTGTCCTTCCGCAAATACATCATGCACGGCGTGTCCAAGAGCGGAACGAAAGGATGACGGCGGGGGACAGATAGTGAACACGTGTTCAATATATATGTTCGCTTATGTGTATCCGCCGTTCATAACCGTTTAAAAAAAGAAAAAAGATAAACACAAAAAGGAGAGCAAACCAAAATGAGCAAAACAGTCAAGATCCTGGTCGCTCTGCTGCTTGCCGTCTGCCTGTCCTCCGTTCTGTTCGCCTGTGGCGGCGCAACGAACCCGGGTCAGACCTCGACCGACGCGCAGAATTCTCAGCAAACAGCCGAGTCCAGCGAAGAAGAAATCGTCATCGACGACTACGACCACACCATCGTCTTCTATTCCACCCAGGGCGACGCGCTCCAGGCGAAGACCCAGATCGCCATCGACGCGTTCCAGGCGAAATACCCGGGCTGGAAGGTCGTCCACACCCAGGTGGGCGGATACGACGACGTGAAGGCGAAGATCGTCGCCGATCTGCAGGGCGGCCTGCAGCCGGATCTGGCCTACTGCTATCCGGACCACGTCGCGCAGTATCTGCAGACCTCCAAAGTCGTCGACATGAAGCAGTTCATCCGTTCGACCGAATCCGTCAAGGACGGCGCGGGGAACGACGTCCCGGTCGGCTACACCGACGCGGAGATCGCCGACTTCATCGAAGGCTACTACAACGAAGGTCTCGCGACCAACTACGGCGAGTACAAGACCTACGGCTACGCCGACGACTCCATGCTGACCCTCCCGTTCGTCAAGTCCACCGAGCTGCTGTACTACAACGCGGACGGCCTGATCGGCGCGGGCCTGTACACGACGGACGACGCCGGCAACAAGATCCCGAAGGTCGCGCAGACCTGGGACGAACTGTGGTCCCAGTGCGAAGCCATCCGCAAGACCTACCCGACCGCGACCCCGCTCGGATACGACTCCGAGGCGAACTGGTTCATCACCATGTGCGAGCAGAACGGATGGGGATTCACCTCCGCCGATTCCGCGAACCACTACCTGTTCAACAACGACAACACCCGCGAGTGGCTTGAAACGCTTGCCGACTACTACGACAAGGGCTACATCGTCACCCAGAACGAATACGGCTCCTACACGTCCAACCTCTTCACGAAGGGCATGGACGACGGCGGCATCGCCTACTGCATCGGTTCTTCCGGCGGCGCGTCCTACCAGGCGTCCAACAAGTTCACGTGGGGCGTCGCTCCGGTGCCCGGATCCGTTCAGAAAGACGGCAGCGTCGACAAGTCCGTCATCTCCCAGGGTCCGTCCCTCTGCATGCTCTACAGCGACAAGGCCAAGGACAGGAACGAAAAAGCGAAAATGACCTTCATGTTCGTGAAGGAACTGCTTGACCCGACCTTCCAGGCCGAATTCTCCATCACCTCCGGTTACAACCCCTGCCGGAAGTCCACCTTCGACGTCGAAGCATATCAGGAGCATCTGGACGGCGATTCCATCACCGCCGTCGCGGCGTCCGTCGCGACGACCATGGTCGACGACTTCTTCACCTCTCCCGCGTTCGTCGGATCCTCTACCGCGCGTACGCAGGTCGGCAACGTCATCGTTTACGTCATCACCGGACAGAAGTCCGCCGCGAAAGCCCTGGCCGACGCCTACAGCAACTGCGGCGGGAAATAAGAAGGAACGGGACAGACGATGAAAAGATCCGATTCCCGGTCCGCGTCGCGTTTTTCCGCGCTGCTGCTCGTCATCGTCCTGATCTCCTCGCTCTGCCTCGCGCTCGCTTCCTGCGCCAATCCGCCCGCCGGCACCTCTTCCGTGCCGGCCGGCGAATCCCAGGAATCCGCCGGGACGGGCGCGGAGGAGTCCGCGCCGTCGAACGTCGCGGACAACACGCAGTTCTATGACGAGATCACCCGCAAGATGAAACTCGAAAAATCCTTCGAAGGAAAGAACTTCCTGACCGACGGCATCGGAGAAGCCACGGTCAGCGCGTTCACCGACGGGGACACGACGCGCTTCCGCCTTTCTTCCGGCGAAGTCGTCATCGTGCGGTACTACGAGGTCGACACGCCCGAGTCCACGAGCAACATCGAGAAATGGGGCAAAGCCGCCTCCAACTTCACCAAGAAATGCCTGTCCGGCGCCGAACAGATCGTCCTCGAGGCGACCGCGGCGCGCGCGCAGCACGACTCCTACGGCACGCGGTACCTCGGATACGTCTGGTACCGGCCGCAGGGGGAGACGTCCTTCAAGTGCATGAATCTGGAGCTCGTCGAGAACGGATTCACCGACAACAAGGGCATCAACACGGAAGACTATCCGTATTATTCCTACTTCAACGAGGCGAACAGGTTCGCGAAGTCCATTCAGCTCCGGCTGTACTCCTCTCTGGACGACCCGCTGTTCACGACCGATCCGTCCCCGCTTTCCCTCGCGGAATTCGAGGACAATCCCGACCTGTACTACGACCCCGACACGGACACCGGCGCGAAAGTCAGCCTGACCGCGTGCCTGACGAGCCTTTACGTGTCCGACAGCGGCACCTACACCTTCACCGCGACCGAGATCGATCCCGAAACGGGAGAAAAGCACACGATCAACGTCTACGCGGGATACACCTCCTCGCCCGCCTCCGGCATGAAGCTCGGACATCTGTACAAGATCGTGGGCAACCTGCAGAAATACGGCGGCAAGTTCCAGATCTCCGGACTGCACTACAACGCGGTCTACCAGATCGACAACGGGGACTACACCATCGCGAAGCAGAAGGACTACCATCTCACGTTCGACAGCGGTCTTTCCTTCATCAGCCAGTACAGCCAGACGCTCTACACGGACGCCGTCGTGAGATCCGTCAAGTCGGAAGGGGAGACCCTGACCGTCGAAGCGGAAGCGTTCCTGCGGACCAAGAACGGGCAGAAGGACGAGGTTTCGGCCTTCACCTTCAAGATCCCCGCGTCTTTCCTGTCTGAAGGCGAAAGCATCTCCGAGGGCGACGCCCTCCGCGTCGAGGGATATCAGTTCGAGGAAGGATCCGGCGTCGTCGACGTCGTGTCCGAAAACGAGTTTTCTCTGATCCCGAAGAACTGACCGTCTTCCCGGATACGCATTTTCACCATCCATTCATATAAATAAGGAAGGAACAAAAATGAAAAGCATTCTGAAAGTTCTTTCCGTCGTTCTCATCGTCTGCATGCTGCTCGGCGTTTTCGCCGCCTGCAACAATCCCGCGGACGAGTCCTCATCGCCCGAGCAGTCGCAGCCGGAGACTTCCGGAGACAGCAAGGCGCTCGACAACTATCTGCTCGAGCAGGACGGAACGACGGTTTCCAAAGACTTCACGCTTCCGAAGACGATCGGCGGCAACGACGCCGTCTGGACTTCGGACAACGAAGCCGTCAAGATGGAGCAGCGCGACGAAGACTGGCTCGCGTCCATCCAGTTCCCGGACAGCACGCAGGAAGTGCATCTGACCGTCAAGGCCGGCGGCGCGGAGAAGACGTTCACCGTCCGCGTCAACGCGCTCGACGTCTACACGTTCCTGGACAACTACGCTTTCCCGCAGGACAAGCAGGTGGTCACTTCGAACTTCCCGCTCGACAGCGAGTATGAGTTCAAGGGCCGCAAGGCGACGATCGCCTGGAGCGTCGACGAAGAATACGCCGACTATCTCGCGGTCTCCGAAGACGGGAAGGAATGCATCGTCTACGGCTCCAGCCTGAATCCGCAGGTCAGGATCAAGGGCACCTTCACCTACAACGGCGAATCCGCCCCCAAGACCTACCGCCTGACGGTCGGGCTGCCGATGAACGACCTGGAGAAGATCGACAACTGGTACAACACGACCGGTCTGACGCAGACGATCTCCGGATACGTCGTCGCGAAGGGCCCGTGGACCAACTACAACGGCACCTACGAGGCCATCCTGTATGTCATCGACGACTCCCTGAAGGCCGGCTACTATCTCTACAACGAGCCGACCGACATCGACGAGGCGACCTACGCGACGCTGCAGCCGGGCACCCACATCACGTGCGAGAACCCGGTGAACGCGGACTACAACGGACTGATGGAGACCTCCAACTACAAGGGCAGAACGACGATCGACGCGGACATCGATCCGATCGACATCACGCCCTACGCGCTGGACAACGACCTGCTGGGCGGCGTGCCCGCGCTGCGCTACAGACAGTCCACGCTGGTCAGCCTGACCGACTGGAAGGTCAAGTCCGTCAACGCGAAACTGGCCGAGAAATCCCCGACGACCCTGCTGACGCTGGAAAAGAACGGCGTGGAGATCTCCGTCCAGATCACGAAATACTTCTACGACTACGCGCACGACGCAAAGGATCCCGTCGTTCAGGAGATCCTGAAGAAGACGGCGACCGTCAAGGCGGGCGACTGGGTCAGCGTCGAGGGTATCCTCGGCTGGTACAAGGCGCCGCAGATCTCTCTGCTCTCTCCGGACGGCATCAAGGCCGGCCAGAAAGACTCCGCCTCCTCCTTCCCGGGCACGAAAGTCGCCGACGTGATCAAGAAGAACGCGCAGACGCTCGCCGACGCGGGCGTCGACAAGCTGATCACGACGAAGAAGGAATTCACGCTGATCGACAAGGAAGGCGACGTGAACGTCAAGTTCGAGCTCTGCTCCGCCTCCTCCGCGGTCAAACTGGAAGGCGGGAAGTTCTCGGTCGATCCCGGCAAGGCGGAAAAGGTCCACGTCCAGTGCACCTATTCCTGCGGCGATTACGAGACCGTGGTCTTCTTCTACATCGACTCCGTCGCGAAGGACAATGCGGAGAAGGTGAAGGAGGAAGCCGAGAAGTATACGATCGACGACCGCAACGCGGGCGTGTCCGAGATCCGGACGGCCCCGCTGACCTATGAGGACGTCGTTCTCACCTTCTCCGTTCCGGACGAGTTCAAGAGCCTCGTCTCCGTGACGAACAAGGGCGCGATGACGCTGCAGCCCGTCGCCGAGAAGACGCAGGTCGCGCTCCGCGTGACGGCGACTTGCGGTGACCAGACCGCAACGAAGGACGTTCCCTTCAGCATCCTCGTTTCCACTTTCACGGCGTACGACGTCGTGACCAAACCCGAAGAGGGCAAGGAATACAAGCTCGGATTCGACAACGGCGTGGTCCATCTCGCGACCGGCGCCATGAGCGGATACTACGGCGTGACCTCCACGAAGGCGGAGGAAGGCGTTCCCGCCTACGCCGAGAAGTCCGGCAAGGGCTACAACATTTACGTCCTGATCGGCTCCAAGCAGGAAAAGAAATACGTCAACATGACCGTCAGCGGCGAGCATGTCAACTATACCTACGACGACAAGGCCTCGACCGCGTGGAACATCGACGGCAAGGGCTGCCTGACGACCGTCGACGACGCGAAAGCCGCCGTCTGGGTCGGCACGAGGGGCACCTTCGAGACGATCGGCGCCTACCGCGACTCCGCGTACGCGATGAACAAGGACGACAGCTATCCGCTGCACCTGTACACCGTTTCCGTCGACGACGCGACGCCGGCGGAGCGCGCGAAGGCCGAGATCAACCTGATCAGCATTCCTGCTTCCGTCACGGAAGACCTGGAACTGCCGACCGAATACAAGAAATACTACGACGTCACGATCTCCTGGTCCATGAAGACGAAGGACACCGATCAGCGGCTGAAAAACGGCAAGCTGGTCGTCCGCCGTTCCAACGAGGACGAGGAAGTTGAGCTGGTCGCGACCGCGAAATGCGGCAGTGCGAAGAAGAGCAAGACCTTCACCGTGAAGGTCATGGCGCTTCCGTCGCTGAAGACGGTCAGCGAGATCTACGACATCGGCAGCGGTCTTGACGACAGACAGATCACCGACGCCGAATACGAATGCATCGGCATCGTGTCCGAGATCGCGACCGAATACTCCAAGGACTACGAGAACATTTCCGTCTGGATGACCGACGGCAACACGGAAAAGAACGTCGAAGGATACCGCATCAAGGGATCCTCCGCCTCCAAACTGAAGGTCGGCGACGTCATCACCGTTTCCGGCAAGGTCCAGAACTACGGCGGAACGATCGAGTTCGTCGCAGGCTCGGTCATCAAGGAATACGTTCCCGCGACCTTCAAGACCGTTTCCGAACTGAGCGCGGCCGCGAAATCGGCGAATCCCGATCAGAAGACCGTCTTCTCCACCTACGGAACGGTTTCCGAAGTCACTGACAACCTGATCGTTTTGTCCGACGGCAAGGAGAGCCTCACCGTCGTCAAACTGTCCGGCGTTTCGTCCGATCTGAGCGCGATCGCATCCGGCGACATCGTCGCGTGCTACGGCAAGCTCGCGACCGAAAGCGGAACGACCGGGCTCGACGCGACGCTCGTTTCCGTCGCGACGCTGACCGAGAAAACGGACGCCGACAAGGCGAACGAAGAACTCAAGCTCTACAAGATCGACGACCAGAAACCCGGTTCCTTCGATCTGCCGAACACCCCGCGCAAGTATTCCGAAGTCACCTTCTCCTTCGCGGTCGAAGATGCCGCCAGCAAAAAACTGGTCACGCTGAACGGCAGCCGCGCGAAACTCGAGCCGGTCGACAAGGATACCGAAGTCGTCCTGAAAGTCACCGCGACCTGCGGCAAGGACAGCGTATCCGCCGACAAGAAGTTCAAGATCCTGGCGACGGAATTCACGAAATACACGCCCGTCGTCGACCCGGTCAAGGGCACGGCGTACAAGATCGGATTCGACAACGGCAAGCAGGTCATGCTGCTGAACGGCGAAATGAGCGGCTTCTACGCCGTCACGACGACGAAGGCGGACGAAGGCGTCGACGCCTACGCGGAGAGCGTCTCCGGCGGCTACCGCGTCTACGTCATGATCGGCAAGGACAAGAAATACGTCAACTGCACCGTCAACGACACGCATTTCAACTTCACCTACGACGACAAGGCGTCGACCGTATGGGAGATCGAGACCGGATTCAAGACCAAGGCGAACGACGCGTTCGTCTGGGCCGGATCCCGCGGCACCTTTACGACGGTCGGCTGCTACAACGAAAGCGCCTACGCGAGCAGCGCGGACACCTCCTACCCGCTCTTCCTGTTCAATGCGGAAAAAGACGAGTCCACGGCGAAGGAACGCGCGCAGGCGGAACTGTTCCTGATCGAGCTCCCGGCGTCGATCAATAAGGATCTGGATCTCCCGGATCTGTATCAGAAGTATTACGACGTCGAGCTCTCCTGGGCGCTGAAGGAAGCGGTTGAAGGCCAGAAGGTCGTCGACGGCAAGAAACTTCAGATCACCCGCGGCGATCAGCCGGTCGCAGTCGTCCTCGTCTGCACCGCGACCTGCGGCAAGGAAAAGGAAACGCGCGAATTCGACGTCACGATCGA
>CACZRJ010000183.1 GCA_902783535.1 uncultured Ruminococcus sp.
AGGCTTCACGCCTACCGTCCGCAGCGGGCGGTGGATCATTTCGTGCGCTGGTCGAAGGACGAAATCGACGACAGGATGAAGGACGTCTTCTACCCGGACCTGGAGAAAAAGAACCTCTTTTCTCTCGGCTATGTCGACCGGAAGTCCGCTCACAGCAGGGGAAGCACGGTCGATCTGACGCTCGCCGACCGGGAGACGGGGGAAGAGATCGACATGGGAAGTCCTTTCGACTTCTTCGGCGAGATCAGCCGGCCGGACAGCGGTTTGGTGACCGCCGAACAGTCCGCGAACCGGATGATTCTCCGGAACGCGATGACGGCGCACGGATTTCTGCCGGTCGACGGCGAATGGTGGCATTTCAAACTGGCGGACGAGCCGAATCCGAAAACGTATTTCGATTTTCCGGTCGGCGCGAGCGCCCCGGGCGGAGGAAAGTGAACCTTTTTCCGCTCTATGCCATCGGCAAATTCATCAATCGGATGCTCAAAAACGGACGGGTTGTGGTCAAACCGCCGTTTTTTGCTTTTCCGTGCTTTTTTATCTTGTATTTTTTGCAATTCTGGTGTATCATTCATATGTGAAAATAAAATGGCGGGATATGGGGTCTCGCCGATGAAAGGATGTGTTCCAGTGAAACCGAAAAAAGGTACGGGAAAGCGTCTGACAGCGCTTCTCGCCGTCCTTCTGGCCTTCTCGCTCGTGCTTGCGGCGTCCGTTTGCGTCACGCTCGCTTCTGAGACGGAAGGGGAGAAGACGGAAGAGTCCCAGACCGGCGGAGACGCAGGACGCTACGCGAAGAGCAACTATCCGAAACTCGCGGAGGACGCCGGATTCGGCGACCGCGTGATCTACGGCCTGAAGGTCGTCGGCATCGGAATGAGCGTCGTGTTCCTTGTCCTGATCATTCTCATGGCCGTTCTGTACGTCTTCAAACTGTTCTCATCGAAGAAGTCAAAACAAGCCGTTCAGGCGCCGGAGAACAAAACCGCACTGCCCTCCGCCGGCGCGCAGGACGACGAAGAAACAATTGTTGCAGTCGCCACGGCGGCCATCGCTGCTTCCCGCGGGGAATCGGAATGCGCGTTCCGCGTCATCTCCGTCCGCAAACTGTCCTGACGCCAGACGCGTTCAGAACGATCGATTATGAATGATTGAAGGAGAAAACATCATGAAAAAATACATTGTGACCGTGAACGGAACCAAATACGAGGTCGCCGTCGAAGAGGCAGACCCGAACGCAGTTTACACCCCCGCGAAAACAGAGCCCGCCAAGGCGGAGCCCGCGAAGCCCGAACCCGCGAAGGAAGCTCCGAAGCCCGTATCCGGCGACGGCGAAGCCATCGTCTGCCCGATGCCCGGCACGATCGTCAAGCTGCCTGTGAAAGCCGGACAGGAAGTCAAGAAGGGCGATCTCCTCTGTGTTTTCGAAGCGATGAAGATGGAGAACGAGATCCTCGCTCCGCGCGACGGCGTCGTCAAATCCGTTGCGCTGAACGAAGGCGCGTCCGTTTCCAGCGGCGACACCGTCCTCGTCCTCGGCTGAGCCGAATGCATCCGAAATACGCAGAAAGGTGTGAAAGACTATGTTAGAAGCCCTGCAAGGGATTTATGAGTCTTCCGGATTCTCGACGCTCGTCGGGAAGTTCCTGGAAGGCGGATGGAAATACCTGCTGATGTATGTCATCGTCGGCGTCCTGCTCTATCTCGGCATCGTCAGAAAATTCGAGCCGCTGCTGCTCGTTCCGATCGCCTTCGGCATGCTGCTGACCAACATTCCGACGCTGAGCGACGCGATCTTCCATATGGACTATTTCGTCCAGGAGGAAGGCGCCGTCATCCAGTGGGGTGAGCTCGCCGGACACGGCGGACTGCTCGACTACCTCTATCTCGGCGTCAAACTCGGCATTTTCCCGCCGCTGATCTTCCTCGGCGTCGGCGCGATGACCGATTTCTCCCCGCTGATCGCAAACCCGAAGAGCCTGCTGCTCGGCGCGGCCGCGCAGTTCGGCGTGTTCGCCGCGTTCCTCGGAGCGCTGCTGCTCGGATTTGACGTTCCGAACGCCGCTTCCATCGGCATCATCGGCGGAGCCGACGGCCCCACCGCGATCTACGTCGCGAAGACGCTTGCGCCCGGACTGCTCGGCGCAATCGCCATTGCGGCATACTCCTACATGGCGCTGGTCCCGATGATCCAGCCGCCAATCATGAAAGCGTTCACGACGAAGAAGGCGCGTCAGGTGAAAATGGACGTTCTCCGTCCCGTTTCCAAGACGGAAAAGATCCTGTTCCCGATCAGCGTCACCATTCTCGTCGCTCTGATCCTTCCCTCCGCGACCGCGCTCGTCGGCATGCTGATGCTCGGCAATCTGCTGACCGTCTGCGGCGTGACCGACAGACTTTCCAAGACCGCGCAGAACGAACTGATGAACATCGTCACCATCATGCTCGGCATCTGCGTCGGCGCAACCGCGAAAGCGGACATCTTCCTCAGCCTTGACAAGATCAAGATCATCCTGCTCGGCCTGACGGCGTTCGCGTTCGCAACGCTCGGCGGCGTCCTGTTCGGCAACCTGATGTACGTCCTGACGAAGGGCAAGATCAATCCTCTGATCGGCTCCGCGGGCGTTTCCGCAGTCCCGATGGCCGCCCGCGTCGCGCAGAAAGTCGGCCAGCAGGAGAACCCCTCCAACTTCCTTCTGATGCACGCGATGGGCCCGAACGTGGCCGGCGTCATCGGTTCCGCTGTCGCCGCCGGCGTCTTCCTGACGCTTTTCCAGTAAGCGCGGCACCGGCATTGTGAAAGGAGAATCGATATGGAAAAAAGACCTGTGAAAATCACTGAAACCGTGCTCCGCGACTCGCATCAGTCCCTGATCGCGACCCGCATGACCACGGAGGAAATGCTTCCGATCCTGGAAGCGATGGATGAAGTCGGATACCACTCCCTGGAAGCGTGGGGCGGCGCGACGTTCGACGCGTGCCTCAGATTCCTGAACGAGGACCCGTGGGAACGCCTCCGCACCATCCGCAGCCATGTGAAGAACACGAAACTGCAGATGCTCTTCCGCGGGCAGAACATTCTCGGATACCGCCATTACTCCGACGACGTCGTCGAATACTTCGTACAGAAGTGCATTGCGAACGGCATCGACATCATCCGCATCTTCGACGCGCTGAACGACCCGCGCAACCTTCAGACGGCCATCAAGGCGACGAAGAAGGAAGGCGGACACGTTCAGGCGGCCATCTCGTACACGACCGGACCGGTCTTCACGAACGAGTATTTCGCCAAATACGCGAAGACGCTCGAGGAAATGGGCGCCGACTCCATCTGCATCAAGGACATGGCCGGACTGCTGATGCCCTACCAGGCATACGATCTCGTCAAAGCGATCAAATCGGTCGTCTCCGTCCCCGTGCAGCTGCACACCCATTACACCGCCGGCATGGCCTCCATGACCGTGCTGAAGGCGATCGAGGCGGGCGCCGACATCGTCGACACCGCTTGCTCTCCGATGGCGATGGGCACCTCCCAGCCGCCGACGGAACCGATCGTCGCCGCGCTGCAGGGAACTCCGTTCGACACCGGACTGGATCTCGGAAAACTGGACGTCGTCACCAAGCATTTCACCAAACTGCGCGAGAAATATCTCGCCAGCGGGCTAATGGATCCCAAGGTCCTGAAAGTCAACGTCAACGCGCTCCTGTACCAGGTGCCGGGCGGAATGCTTTCCAACCTGATCTCGCAGCTGAAGCAGGCGAACGCCAGCGACAAGCTGGACGCGGTGCTCGAGGAAGTTCCGCGCGTCCGCGCGGACGCCGGATATCCGCCGCTCGTCACGCCGTCCTCCCAGATCGTCGGCACGCAGGCCGTGTTCAACATCCTAACCGGCGAACGCTACAAGTCCGTGACGAAGGAATTCAAGGGACTGGTTCGCGGCGACTACGGGAAGACCCCGATGCCCATCGATCCCGCGTTCGTCAAGAAGATCATCGGAGACGAGCCGCAGATCACCTGCCGTCCCGCCGACAAGCTGAAGCCGGAACTCGACGAGCTCCGCGCGAAACTCGGCGACAAGGCGAAACAGGAGGAGGACGTCCTGTCCTACGCGCTGTTCGAGCAGGTCGCGATGAAGTTCTTCGACGCGCGCGACACCGACAGCAGGATCGCCGAAGCCCTTTCCGACGCGGACGCCAAGTACATGGTCAACATCCGCGAAGTGAAATAAGGCGTTCCGAAAAAAACAAAGCACGAAGCCGGCCGCATTTTTTGCGGCCGGCGGCTTCTTTTTTCAAAAACATCTTGAAAGAAAGCGAAAAGCAGGTATAATGGAAGCGGGGGAGTGCCGCGCTTCCTGCGGAAACCGGCTCCCCGAGAAGGAGTTTCTCATGACTTACCGTATTGCCATCTGCGACGACGATCCGTCCGTTTCAAGCGCCCTGTCGGAATATATCCGCACGTACCTGGCCGGTTCCGAACAGGAGTATTCTCTGAGCGTATACAGCTCGACTTCGGAACTTGAAAAGGACATGAGCAGAGTGCCTTTCGACCTGCTGTTCCTCGACATCATCATCGGCGAGGAAAACGGGATGCAGTTCGCGAAAGCCCTGCGCGATCAGGGCAACGAAGTCCGCATCGTTTTCATTTCCTCGAATACCGATTACGCTCTGGAGGCGTTCTCGGTCTTTCCCGTCTCGTTTCTCGCGAAGCCGCTCGTTCAGAAAGACGTTCAGACCGTGCTCGACAAGATCATCAGCGCCCTGCATCAGCGTCCGTTCCTGCTCGTGAACGACAAGTCGCTCGGACGTACGAAAGTGCCGCTGGACGCCATCTGCTATGTGGAGTCCATGGGCCACGACATTCTGCTACAGTGCAAGGGAAGGCGGACCTATTCCTTCGGCGGGACCTTCGGCGAATTCGTCGAGGGACTTCCGGACACGACCTTCTTTCGCTGCCACCGGAGCTACGCGGTCAATCTCCGCTACGTGACCAGACTGCAGGACCTGCGCTTCGTCATGGCGGACGGCTCGCAGATCCCGATCGCGAAGCCCATCCGCAAGGAAGCGGCGAAAAAATTCGCCGAACTGAACAACTATGACTGACGCCGGAAACGCGTTCGGCTCTGTCAGCCGGCTGCGGCGGAACAGGATGTTTCTGCTTTGCGTCCTGTTCGTTCTCGCCCTGATCGCGCTCGACGTCTGGACGGTCGGCTCCTTCTTCCATTCCTTCTTCGGAGGGGAGATCGAGGAGGACATCATTTCGACGCTCGTGCTGCAGGACTGGCTGATCTGCATCGCAAACATCCTCCTGATCGCGCTCTACGTTCTTCTGCTCGCGATCATGACATTCAGACTGCTGCGGGGAGCGGTTTCCGGGCATTTCCGTCCGGAGGCGTTTTTCCTGCTCTGGCATTCCGCCATCTGTCTGTTCTGCGCCGTTGCCGAACTCGGTCACTGCTTCTCCTGGAAAAGCTTTTTCGTTACCGCGACGGACGGGATGAGAACGGTCGCGATGCTGCCGCTTCTGCTCTGCTTCTGCGTATGGCTGAAACGTTCGAAATGGCTGCTGTTTCCGGTGCTTGCGGAAGGCACGCTCGCTTCCGTCTGCCTGATCATGCGCACGACGGGCGGGCCGGAAGACGTTCTGTACATTCTGCGGTTCGCGGACGACGTCCTGTTTCTGTTCTGCGTCGCTTCGGCCGCCGCGTTCGGACTCGCGGAATCCGGGAAGCGTGAAAAGAATCTTTCCTTTCACCGGTTTCCGGTCATTCTCGGGTTCGTCTCCGGCATGGCGTTTCTGCTGTTCGGACTGCTGCTTCTGTTCAGCAGAAGCTTCGAAGACGCGTGGGAACTTCTGATGATCCCCGGCGAGACGGTCCTGCATTCCGTCCGCATGCATATCGTCAACAACGTTCTGCTGATCTCGGTCCTTCTGCTTCTGGTCCAGCAGTTCCTGAACGAATACTTCAAGCGCATCATCGAAGAGAACGCGCTGGAGACGAAGCTCGCCGCGAACGAGGAATACACGGAAAGTCTTCACCAGTACGAACAGAGCGTCCGGGAACTGAAGCACGACATGTCCAACCGCCTGCACGCGGCCGCGCTCATGTGCGAGGACGGAAAATACGAGGAACTCCGGGCATATCTGAAGTCGATGACCGACGAGGTGGATGCGACGAAGAGGAGGACCTTCTGTGCGAACACGCTTGCGAACTATCTGCTGCAGACGTTCGACAGGAGATTTGCGGAGCACGGGGTCCAGTTCAAATGCGAGGCGATGCTCCCGCACGACTTGAACGTGCCGGACAAGGATCTTGCGAGCATCTTCAGCAATCTGCTCCAGAACGCGCTGGAAGCTTCGGGGGACGCGCCGGAGGGAAACCGGTTCGCGGAATTCCGCGCCGTATTCGACGAGAACGGCGTCGTCCGCATCCGCTGCAGGAATTCCTACGGCAGGGAGCCCGTGAAGGGGGATGACGGACGCATCCGGACGATCAAAAAAGACAGCGTTTCGCACGGACTCGGCCTGGGCATCATCCGCAAGACCGCCGAAAAAGCCGGCGGCGCGGTCAGTGTAAACTACGGCAGCGGGATCTTCGAAGTCCGCGTCGCGCTTCCGACCGCAAACGGGCAGTAATTTGCACGAAACGGTTTGACAGTGCCGTACATTTTCGGTACAATATTCCGTGGTGTATTTCGCGCATGCGCGAACAACACCATATTTGATTCGAATTCTTTGGAACGAGGTGGAACGAATTGAACAATCAGGACAACAACATGAGGAGACAGAACCCGAATTCCATCCGGGATGAAAACGGGGAGCTCACCATCGACATCTGGGCGGTCGCACGGTCTGTATTGAGCAGATGGTGGCTGATCCTGATGGTCGGCGTCGCGCTCGCGGCCATCACTTTCGTGATCTTCCAGGCCGTCCACGTCGACACCTACACTGCGGAAGGAAACATTTATCTCGTTTCCAAGGGCACGGACAACCAGGGACAGCAGGGAATGCAGGTCTCGGACGCCGTTGCCGCCGACAGATTCATGAACGACTATCTTGAGATCATGCAGGACCAGTCCAACTTCCGCGCCGCGCTGGCCCGCGTCGAAGAGGAGATGCTGGACACTTATCAGAACAAGGAAAGCCTGTCGGAAGAGCAGCTGGCGCAGCTGAAAAAGCAGATCGCCGATCAGGTCGGTACGCTGACCGTCGAAGGACTGCAGAAGGCGGCGAAAGTCTGGAACAACAACGGCACGCACTTCATCTGGGTGTCCGTCACGTCCGTCAACGACAAGTTGTCCTATGCCGCTACGAGAGCTGTTCTCAACAGCTCCGTCGACCGCCTGAGAGGCTTCTACGGCGTCGAACAGGTCGATGTGACGAAAGTCCCCGACTGGCCGCTGAAGAAGGATGCCTCCGGACTGATCAAATATACGTTGATCGCCGGACTCGCAGGCATGCTGATCGTTATCGCCATCCTCGCGTTCCTGTATATCAAAGACGATAAAGTCAACACGTCCGACGACGTTGAGCAGTATCTCGGACTGACCGTTCTGGCGATGATCCCGGTCTACGACCCGGACGACGCCGCTTCGGACGGCACGCAGCACAGATAGGGAGGGGACGGAAATGAGCAAAGTTACGCTTTCCATTCAGAGCAGCACCGATTACAACGTTGCCGAATCGTTCAAGACGCTTCGCGCGAACATCCAGTTCTGCGGTCCGAAATATAAGGTCATCATGTTCACCAGCTGCATGCCGAACGACGGTAAATCCACCATCTCGTTCGAAGTCGCGAACTCTTTCGCGATGGACGGCAAAAAAGTCCTGCTGCTGGACTGCGACCTGAGAAAATCCGTTCTTCAGCGCAGGGTGACCAATTCCTACGACATGCCCGGCACGACGGAGATCCTGTCCGGACAGCGGAATCTGAGAGACTGCATCTGCAATACGCAGTATCAGAACCTCGACATCATGTTCTCCGGCGCGATGGCGCCGAACCCCGCGGAACTGCTGAACTCCGACCAGTTTGCCATTCTCGTGGAAGACGCGAGAGAACTGTATGACCTCGTCATCATCGACTCTCCGCCGCTCGGCGCCGTCATCGACGCGGCCGTCATCGCGAAGCAGTGCGACGGCGCGATCCTGATCATCAGCGCGAATACGATCAGCCGCTCGTTCGCGCACGGCGTCGTGGAGCAGCTCCGCCGCAGCGAATGTCCTGTGATGGGCGTCGTCCTGAACCGCGTTGAGATCCATTCCGGCAAATACGGCTCTTATTACAAATACGGCAAGTATTATACGAAATACTACCGCTACGGCAGCGGATACGGCGGCGTGAACTACGGTTACGGAAACGAGTATACGAACGCAGGTCGCCCGCAGAAAAAGAAGAAGGCGAAGCAGAAGCTGAGCAGGGAACAGCGGATGATACAGCAGACCTACCAGCAGAACATGAACGGCGGCGGGCAGTACAATCCGTACGCGCAGCAGCCGAGAAACCAGCAGCCTCCGCAGCAGCCGCAGCAGCCGCAGCAGCGCCAGCGCATTTTCTACGACCAGGACCAGGACAACTGAGGAAGCCTGTATTCCTGTTTCACATTGACGAAAAAGACTGTCCGGAATCCCGATGATTTTCTTTCGGGATCCCGGACGGTTTCGTTTTTCCGGAGATGAAGAAACATGCTCCGCCCGTCGTTTGCAGACGGAGGAACATGTCTTTCTGTGATTGTCTCCAGTATTTTTGCAGATGCCGGACGCGTTTTCGGACCGCGGCAGCTTTCATTCCGTCGGACCGCATCCCAGCGTGTCAGAACTCTTCGATCATCAGACGGCGGATCTTTTCGAGGACGGACGCCTCCAGTCCGCATTCTCTGATCAGGTATCCGGAAACCTTTTCTTGAAACGTGTTTCCTTCATATCCCTCGAGAATGTCGAGATACGCGGACTGGATGCTGGAGACCTGCCGCCAGCCGCCGATATTCCCGAAG
>CACZRJ010000184.1 GCA_902783535.1 uncultured Ruminococcus sp.
AGCGCGATCGCGATGACGATGCGCTGCTTCATGCCGCCGGAAAACTCGTGCGGATACTCGACTTTTCGGTTCGCCGGGATGCCGACGAGTTCCATCATCTCATCGACTTTCTTGTCGATCTGCTCCTTTGTCAGTTTCTTTTCGTGGATCCGGATGACTTCCTTGATCTGGTCGCCGACGGTCATGATCGGATTCAGCGCGGACATCGGATCCTGGAAGACCATCGAAACGACTTTCCCGCGGATGTTGCACATTTCCGCCTCGGAGATCGCATAGACATCCTTTCCGTCCACGACGATGTTGCCGGATGTGATCTCACCGACCTTCTCGGGGAGGATGCGCATGATGGCTTTCGCGGTCGTGGTCTTTCCGGCGCCGGTCTCGCCGACGAGTCCGAGCGTCTCTCCGGCGTCAAGTTCCATATCGAGTCCGTTGACCGCAAAGATCGTCGCGATCTCGGTGTTGTATTCGACGCTCAGGTTTTTGATTTCAAGAACTTTTTCGCTCATGTTCTTATTCCTCCGCGCCGGCCGCAGCGGCTGCCGAAGCGGCTTCCGCTTTCATACGGTTTCTCTTCTTCGTTCTCGCGTCAGCAAGCGTTCCCTTGAGCTTCGGATCGAGCGCGTCGCGAACGGCATCGCCGACGATGTTGAAGCAGAGAACGACGATCATGATATAGACTCCCGGAATGATCGCCATCAGCGGGAGGCGTTCCAGGTAGGTATAGCCGTCGTTGACCATCGAGCCCCAGCTCGGCATCGGCGGGTTGACGCCCATACCGAGAAAGCTCAGCGTCGATTCGCACATGATCGCGGCGCCGATGTTCATCGTGATCATAACGATGTTCAGCGAGATTGTATTCGGGAGAATGTGTTTGATCGTATTCAGCGTCCGGTTGTTTCCTGCAAGCGTGCCGGCAACGACATAGTCGGCGTTGCGGATCGACAGGACCTGTGAACGCGTGATACGGCAATAGCTGGGAACGAGCGTGATCGCGATCGCGATACACATATTGACGATGCCTCTCCCGAGGATCGCCGTGACGAACAGCGACATGATCGTCGTCGGAACGGCGGAGATCGCGTCGATCGTACGCATAATGACCGCACTGATCGTTCCTCCCGCGACACCGGCGACCAGGCCGAGTGCGATGCCGATGATCGACGCCATGACGACCGTCAGCGCGCCGACGGAGAACGACACGCGTCCGCCGTAGATCAGGCGCGAAAGGATATCCCGGCCGAGGACGTCCGTGCCCAGAAGGTGCTTCGAGCTCGCGCCCTGCAGGATCGACGTGTAGTCCTGATCGTCGTATCCGTACGGTGCCACCTGATCCGCAAAGATGGAGATCAGAAGCGTAACAATCAGAACGATCAGACAGAACACGACGCTTTTCCGCGCCAGGATGACCCGGACAAACCGGCTGTCCGTGATTTTCTTTTTCTTCTTATTCATGCCGCCGCCCCCTATTCCTTCGTTCTCGGATCGATGAATCCATAGAGAATGTCAACAATCAGGTTGGCAACCGTAACGAACACCGCGATGACGAGGATGCAGTCGACGAACAGCTGCAGGTCCCGTGAGTTGATGGAATTGATCATCAGGCTTCCCATCCCAGGAAGCGTGAAGATGTTTTCTGTCAGAACGGTCGCTCCCATCATCTGGGCGAAACGGTTGACGATGATCGTGAGAAGCGGAACGAGCGCGTTCCGGAGCTGATGCTTGAAGATGATGTCGCGTTTCTTCACGCCTTTGGATTTGGCCGTCATAACGTAATCCTGGTTGATGACGTCAAGCATACTCGAACGCGTTTGTCTCGCGAAGATCGAGATCGACGGGAAACTCAGAACGGTCACCGGCAGAACGATGCCTCTGAACCAGGGACCGAGTCCTTTGCTGATCGGCGTATAGCCGTAACTCGGACAGATCCCGAGCCGGATGGCAAAGATCAGGATCAGGATGATGCCGATCCAGAATACCGGCATCGCGATGCCCGCGTTCGAGAGGATGCTGATCACCGTATCGACCGCTTTCCCGCGATTCAGAGCGGCGATGATTCCAAATGCCACTCCGAGAATGACGGAAACGATAAAGGCCCATGTGACCAGTGTCAGTGTTACGCCGATACGGGAGAAAATGATTTCGGAAACGTTTCTCTGAAGCGAGACGGAGAACCCCATCGTTCCGTCGAACATGCTCTTGATCCAGTTGACGTATTGCTGCCAGACCGGAAGGTCATATCCGTAAAGATGCGTATAGTACGCGATCTCCTCATCTGTTGCATTCGAACCGAGGAAGTTGATGATCGGGTTTCCCGGTATCAGCTGCATCAGAAGAAACAGGATGACGGTCAGAAGCACGATCGTGATCAGCGATTGAAGCACCCGCTTCAGTATTTTTCTGACTTGCTTTCCTTTCATCGTGTTACTCGTCCTTAATACTCGTATCGGGCGATCTGTTACAATCGCCCGATACGATCATGATTATCCGTTTAGAATTCGATGTGAGGCCGGAATTATTGTTCGAGCCAGGCATCCGCCCAGACCGCTTTCCACTGCGACGTCTGGAGAGCCTGATCGTCATGGAGTGCGCTGATCTTGAAGAACGTCGGAGACATGACGGTCATCGGATCCCAGAAGAAGTATCCGTCTTCACCGAAGAGCATCTCTTCCATCTCTTTTTCGACTTTGACCTTATCCGCATCGCTTCCGGCGGCGAACAGTTTTTTGACCTGATCGATCAGGACGGGGGTATTCGGGATAGCCGCTTTGAAGGAGGTCGGCGTAGCGGAGAACACTTTGTTCATGTAGAACGCCATGTCGCCCATCGTGTACGGGAATACGTAGATGCCGTCGAACACACCGCTGACGAGGACGGAGTTGAAGGTCGCCGTATCGACGACGGTCACTTCGGCGTTGATGCCGATTTCCTTGAGAGAGTTGGCAACGGCCGTGATCATCGTCTGGTCGGACGGCGCGCCGGTGATGACGGTGTTGAATCCGTTCGGATAGCCGGCTTCCGCGAGGAGCGCCTTCGCCTTTTCGACGTCGTATCCGACCTTCTTCATAGAGTCGTTGTAGCTGGCCTGACCGGGCAGCGCGAACTGGTCGGTCCACATCTGCTGACCCTGGAAGATCGCGTTGTTCAGGAGTTCTTCATCGAGGCCCCACGCGACGGCGCGGCGTACGCGGGCATCGCTGAACGGGCTGTTGCTGTTCGAGCTGTCAAAGATGAGGCCGCGGCCGACGGCGACGAGGCCGTTCGAGTTCTTTTCGGAGACGACTTCACCGGAGCGGATCTGGGCCGCGCAGCCGGAGCTGATGGTATCGCCGGCGACGAAGGTCGTCGCGAATGCCGCTTCGATATCCTTGGCGCGGAACGCGGAGCTCATGGCGGACGCGTCGGCGATCAGAACGAATTCGAGTTCGTCGAGATACGGCTTGCCTTCCTGCCAGTAGTTCGGGTTCTTTTCATACACGATCCGAACGCCGGATTCGAACGATTTGATCATGAACGGTCCGGTACCGGCGGAACGGTCCTTGATCGAATCGACGTTCTGGAGCGCCTTCGGAGAGGTGAAGAGTACGTAGAAGCCGATGGTGTGGAGATCCGCGGAAGACCAGGCTTTCTGATGGAGCTTGATCGTGTAGTCGTTGATGATCTCGTAGCTTTCGATGTTCGCGAGTTCGCTGCGGTTGATGGAGGCGTATTCTTCCATGTTCCGCTGAACGGCGGCGGCGTTGAACGGTTCACCGTCCGAGAACTTCACGCCTTCGCGGAGATAGAACGTGATGCTCGGCTCGCTCGGGTTCGATTCCCACTTCGTCGCGAGAAGCGGAACGTCGTTGCCGTTCGCATCCGTCGTCAGGAGAGATTCATAGGCTGCCCAAGCCTGCATCAGAGCGGCGTTGTTCGAGATACGCGGCGCATATCCGTAATCCGCAAACAGGTTGGACACTGCGACGGTAAGTTTTCCGCCGGTCTGCGGTCCGGTCGTCGGCTGTTCATTCCCCTGCGTTCCCTGGCTGGGATCGGTATTGCCCTGCGGCTCTGCCGGCTTGGGTGTGCACGCGGCGAGAGTGAACATCAGGCATACGCAGAGAAGGATCGCCCAAAAACGTTTTCTGCTTGTCATTTTGATTTTTCCTCCAATTTCTGACTTGCTGAAACTGTTTGACAATATTCGTGAAACCAATTGCCTATTTCCGATAGAAGCCCGCTGATTCAGGCTCTATGAAAAACCGATCATGATACGTCACGGTTATGACGCAACGTCCTACGTTGAATGTCAAGCGTTTACTTCTGTTCCTTGCTGCTCTTACTGTATCATTCCAACCCTCGTCCGTACCATTCCGCAGTCAGCATAGCCGTATTCCATTTGTCCGCGGATGCCCTCTCGCCGATCCTTTGTAATTGCGTCGACGCGATGGATCTTCGTTCCGCCCCGTGGACCGGTCTCCGGAAAAAGAACAAAAAACGCCGTGCGCCCAGGCACGGCGATGATTTCGCGGTTCCAGTCTTCAGGTCCGGCTCAACGCATCGATCCTTGATTGAAGGACTGCATATCGCACCGGATCCTTTTCCAGCATCTTGTTCCAGGCGATGCAGACATGGCGAATCGGCAATGTGCTGTTTGTCGTGAAGAAGCGTATGGCGTCGCCCGTTTCGTGGCGGGCGACGTCCTCTGTGACGAAACAGATCCCCATGCATTCTTCCGCAAACCGTTTCGCGAAGCGGACGGAATCCTCAAACATCCTGACGTTAGGCGTTATCTCCTCCGCGATAAAGAACGCTTTTTCCAGTTCAAACAGATCGGTCCCTTCACCGCTCATGATGATGTCCTGGTTGTTCAGGAAACGGGGCGCCAGATACGGATAGTCCTCTCCCAGACGCTCCTCCCCCTCCTGCGAGATGGGATTGGCCGTCGGAACGCCGATCAGGATCCGTTCGGAATACAATTCCCTGTGGCGGATGCCGGCCGGAAATTGTCCGCTGAACGGCGCCGTCAGCAGGGCGAAATCGATCGTTCCGTCCTGAAGGCCTTCCAGCAGTTCTCCGTCACGCAGACTCCGCGTCATGATCTGAACATCGGGAAACCGATTCAGTGATAATTCTTTCGGAATCACATAGGCTGTCCGCGTATGGGAAAACCCGAAGACGATGAGATGCTTTTTCTGTTCCGCGCGGATCCGCTCCAGGTCGTCCGTCAGTTTTTCTTCCATCGCGACGACATCCTGCGCGAACCGTAGATAACGCGCTCCCAGGCGCGTGGGAACAAGGCCTCCCGGAGTCCGTTCAAAGACCTTGAATCCGAGCATACCTTCGATCGAAGAGATAATCTTGCTCAAAGAAGGCTGCGACATATACAATTTGTCAGCCGCTTTGGAGATGTTCCCTTCTTCATTGACCGTCAGCAGATAACGCAGTCGTTCGAATTCCACAGTGCTTCACCTCTGTTATAAACTATACTCTATCTCAGACAGTGCGTCCAATCTTTTCTGCGAAAAAAGAACATACTCCTATTCCGTTTTCCACATAGCACTCATTCATTTTGAAATGGTATTGTAGTATCAGTGAAACCATAGCCATCCTGTCCTGTAACCTGCACCGTGTTTTTCTATTGTGATAAAGGAGGCACTTCACATGCCCATTGACCCCCAGGTCATCGCCCATTATGAAAAGAAACGTGCCGCGACGACCGCCGCGAATAAAACCGTCTCGATCGAAACGATCCGCGCAAACGCTGATGAGCTGTACAACGACAAAAAGCAATGGCCGCCTGTCGCAAGCGTAGCGGATAAAACGATCCCCTGTTTCTGGGGCGACCTTCCGATCCGCATCTATGCGCCCGGAGACGAAGGCCCGTATCCGATCCTGATCTACTATCACGGCGGCGGGTTTATGATGCACAACATCGCGAGCCACGACTCACTCTGCCGTGTGCTCTGCAACGAATGCGGCGCCGTAGTCGTCAGCGTCGGCTACCGGCTGGCGCCGGAAGTCAAATGGCCTGCGTATTTCGAAGACAGTTACAGCGCTCTGGAATGGATCTTCGACAACGCAGATCTTCTGAACGGTGACCGTTCCAGGATCGCAGTCGCCGGCGATTCCGCCGGTTCGAACATCTCCGCCAGCGTCTCGCTTCTCGCGCGTGACAGGCGGGGACCGAAGATCGGACTCCAGATCCTTGCGTACGGCGGGGGATGCAACCTCTCCGAAGAGGAATCCGCATCGTACCGCGAGCTGATCGACCACAATTACGTTCTGAACCGCGCTTTTGTCGAGCTGTCCAAGGCCGGGCGTTCCGGCGAGGTGGATTTCAGCAAGAACATCTATACCTATCCCGGTCTCGCGAAGGATCTCTCCAACATGCCGCGGACATTCTCTCTCAACGCTGAATACGACCCGATCCGGGATGACGGAGAAGAGTATGCGCGCCGCCTCAAGGCCGCCGGAAATGACGTCATCGCGTGGCGTGTCCCGGGGATGATGCACGGCTTCCTGCTGCTGTGGGACAAGTTCGATGTCGCCGGCTTCGCCGTTAAGGAGATCGGCCGCGTCTTCCGCGAAACCTTCGCATAATGCCATGAACAATAAAAAACAGCGTCGCAGGACGCTGTTTTTTATTTGAGCATTCCGGTCAGCGAGGCTTTGCGGTCACCAGTTCGTTCTTCCGCGACCCGGAGCTTTGAGGTAGCATTCCGGATCGTGCGTCAGATAATGAACGACATACT
>CACZRJ010000185.1 GCA_902783535.1 uncultured Ruminococcus sp.
AAAAGACGGCAATCTGATCCTGGACGAATCGCACGCGATCGACGGTCAGGTGATCGTCATCCGCCGCGGCAAAAAGAAATATTACGTCGCGACATTTGAGTAGAGCACTTGCCGGGAAAAGCCGCCTGCGGCGGCTTTTCCATTTCATTCTTCCACTTCATCTTTTTCTATGAGGTGTCAAATCATGAGAAAAGAATCAAAACGGACGCTGGTTTTTCTTGTCGTCCTGTTTGCGGTTCTGCTTGCGGCCGAACTGGTCCTGTCCAATTTCACCGCGCTGACTGTTCTCGGAAAAGAAGCATATTCTCTACCTCTGGACGGCGCGCTGCTTTCCGGAAGCATGTCGGAGAAATCCGGCGGGGTACAGGTCGGGAATACCGGTCATATCAAGTTTTTCGATCTCGGTTTGCCCGTCCGGACGGTCTCCGTCCGAATGAGCTCTGATTCCATGCAATCCGGAAAAATCATCATTTCACTGCTGGACGAGTCGGCCGCCGAAAACTATCACGTCTTCACGACAGGGCGGTATTATACCCGCGGGACATACGTGTACCGGATCCGTTCCAGCGGAGAATGCAAGACGCTCAGAATGGAATTCACAGGGAACGGCGAGTGTCTTCTGGAAGACGTCACTGTGAACGCCGCGCCTGCTTTTTCCTTTTCCGTTCTGCGTTTTCTCCTGATGTACGGGCTCTGCGCGCTCTTCTATTTCGTGCGGGAAAAGCAGTGGTGGACGCGGTTCTTTCAATGGAAAGGCGAAGTCCTCCCGGACGGAAACAGGAATTCCGAAGACGGTTCTTTCCTGCCCCGCACCCTGTCTCTGCTTCTGCTGCTTTTCAGCGGACTCTTTATCGCGCTGACCATTCACGGGATCGGGTTCATTCCCATGCCGCTGGCGGATGTCGGAACAAAGGACGCGTACGCGCAGCTGTTCTCTTCCCTGCTGAACGGCCGGCTGGACCTGGATGTCCCGGTCGATCCCGCATTGCTGGAGTCGCTGAACAATCCGTATGACGTCACCGAACGCACCGCGATGCTGAGGGACATCGGCGCGATCTGGGACCGCGCATATTTCGAAGGACATTTTTACTGTTATTTCGGCATTGCGCCTATCTTCGCCGTCTACTTCCCGGTCTATCTGATCACCGGATTCCGGTACATCCCGACGACCGGGACCGCGACGCTCGTCCTGCTCATGTTTGCACTGTTCGGCATCCATTCGGCGCTCAATGCGGCGTCAAAAATCTTCCATATCCGGAAGCCGGCCTTTCTCTATCTTCTTTCCGTGCCAGCCTGCGCGCTCGGATTTCTTCTGCCATTACTCGGCAGCAGCGCGGACATGTACTATCTTCCGATCGCTTCCGCCTACTGTTTCCTCGCCTGGACGCTCGCGTTCGGTTTCGGAGCGTTTCTGAAACAGAAGGCCTTCCTCCGCAGACTGTTCCTCTGTCTGTCCGGATTCTTTCTCGCGTCCGCATTCGCGTCCAGACCGACCGTTGCGCTTTCGGGCATTCTCCTCATCCCGCTGTTCATTTCCTGGATATCAAAAGAAAAAAAGAGCTGGTGGAAGGAAGCCATCTGCTTCTGCATCCCGCTCTTCGCCGGCGTCGGGTTCATTTTCTGGTATAACTATGCGAGATTCGGCTCTCCGCTCGATTTCGGCGCTGCCTATCAGATGACCGTCCACGACATCCGTTCGAACGGCATCAGTTTCTCTCTCCTCGGAGAATCATTCGTTCACTATTTCCTGCAGTCGCCCGCTTATTCCGGACTGTTCCCGTATTACGGGCCTTCCAGACTGGATTTAGCGTCATACGGCGTCTATTTCTATTCCACATGGAACATCGGCGCGTTCCACCTGCCGCTGACCGTCTTCCCGTTCCTGGGATGGCTCCCTAAGAAAAAGGATCCCGTCCGCACGGCGACCGTCCTGGTCGCGGCGCTGCTTTCGGTCGCGCTCGCGTTCCTGGATCTCTGTCTCGCCGGCGCCTGTATCCGGTATCTGTTCGACATCCTTTTCCCGCTCATGTTCGCAGGCATCCTGATGCTTTGGAAGTGGGGAGAAAGCATTTCCTCATCGGTTCCCGGGAAAGCCGGATTCCGCTTCACCGCCGTCCTTGCGCTTCCGCTGCTCCTCACCTGCGCGGTCGGATTTGCTCTGACGTTCGCGAACGAGCGGAACTGGGTCCTTTCGGGAAATCCGTACGTCTTCCGTTTCTTCGAGCAATTGTTCTCCATCCGCTGAAAATGTTCCAAAGAGATGCGGCCGG
>CACZRJ010000186.1 GCA_902783535.1 uncultured Ruminococcus sp.
ATCAACATTCTCTATGAGGGATTGGAAAGCGAAGGATTGGTACGGCAAGTATTGTAGAAAACAACACGACCCAGCAAATAGGTAATGGCACGGCCGAATCCACGCCTGGGGAAATTGCGGAAGACCATGGATGAAACCATGGCAGCGGTCAGAGAACCAGGAACTAGAATCCCTCGCCTCTATAGGCGGTGGGAGTGTGTCAAAAATCGATTACAACCGTTTCGTTCTTTGTGCGAGAAAAAGGGAGCCCGCGTGCCGCAAGCCCCCGCTTTTCTTCATTCTTTCGGTCCCGTAAAAACATATTCGCGCGCCGTGCTTCTTTCAGTTCCCGCACGCGATCAGCTCTTTCTGCTCGCGTTTTCTGTTTCTGCAATAAATGAGCAGATCGACGGTGACCATGAGCATGTTGATCACGTAAAAGATCAGAACGTACCACTTCTGCGAAAAAGACGCCATGTACGGTCCGTTGGTCAGTTTGGCGACGATGCCCGCCATATATCCGAAGATGATCAGGCAGAGAAAAACAGGGCTTTTGCCTTTTGTGCTTCCGGATCTGTACGACCGTACCACGCTGAACGGCCAGGAAGCGCCGAAACTGAGCACCATGATGATTTCAAAAATTTCCGACATATCGCCGTCCTCGCTTTTCCATGATTTCCGAACATTTATGACCGACTTTTCGCTGTGAACAGACGCGCCCCCCTGCGGGCGATCCCCCGCAAAAGCAGGCAGAACCGTCATGGCGCAAATCCGTTTTTCCAAAGATACGTCTCAGGCCGGGTATTCCGGCGCTTTCCTTTTGCTTTCCGTTATTCTTCCGTTTTCGAGAAGGAAACGTTGTTCATGAAAGCCGTTTCCAGATTTTCGATGTCATTCGTCGATTCAAAACTGATCACGTAGGTGTCTCCGAGATAGTTGCAGACGTAGTTGTGGCTCGGCACACCTTCGACCGTGTCCTCGAAATACTTGTAAGCGACGTCTCCGAACGTCTTGTCCGAGTAAACGTAATTGTTGTCCCCCATCGCGTCCTCGATCGGCGTTCCGACGAAATAAATGATGTGGATGACAAACAGCCGGTCTTCGCCTTCGGGCGCGTAGTTCAGGTGGACGACCTGGTCGTAGCCGGCCTTCTCGAAGAAAATGCTCTCCAGGAAATGCATGTTCCGGTGCGTGCTTGGGCGGTTCAGCCGGATCTCATGTCCCGCGACCTCGCATTTGACGGTTCCGTCGTCGGATCCGGACGGTTCCCCGTTTTCGCTCGTTCCGGTTTGCGGAACGCTTTCATCCGGTTTCGTATTTGCTCCCGCGCAGGCGGCGAGCGCGAGCATCAGCGCTAGAGCGGTCAGGACAAGCAATGCTTTTTTCATTTCAGTTTCCTTTCCTTTTCCTTTTTTTACCGGTTTCAGCCGGCGTAATTGTATTCGATTTCGGCTTCGAGCAGCGGCTCGTTCGATCCTTTGACGTCGATCTGCTTCCACTCGTCTTCGCTGCCGGCATAGAAGACCTTTTCCAAGCCGGACCGCAGGAAGGCGCAAGCCTTGACGCGGGTAAGCGATTTCGGAAGATAGATCGTTTTCAGTGCCTTGTCGTCGCTGAAATTCCAGCCGCCGATCACTCCGAGTCCTTCGGCAAATCTGACGGTCTCCAGCGCCGTGCAGCCCTGGAAAGCGGTGTCCGAAACATCGTATCCGTACCCGCCCGCATTCGTCATTTCAAAGGTTTTCATGGAAATGCAGTCTGTGAATGCGTTCGACCAGATTATCGTGCTGCCTTTCAAGGAGACGGATTCCAGCGACGCGCATCCCCGGAACGCCGCGTGGCCGACGGAGTACAATGATGCGGGCAGTTCTATTTTCTTCAGCGACATGCATCCGAAGAATGCGCCTTCGGAGACATATTCCAGTCCTTCGGAGAATTCGGCGGAGACCAGGCTTTCGCATCCCGCGAACGCGTCTTCGTCGACCTTTTTCACCGTCCACGGGATGACGACGCTCGTGACGTTCGTTTCTTCGAACGCTTCCTCGTCGATCGCGACGACCGGTTTTCCGTTCACGTGGGACGGGATGACGATGTCCGTCACGGCGCATGTTCCGAGTCCGGTCACGATGACGGAATCAAAATCCTCTTCGAACGCCAGACCGTCCGTTCCTTCGACCGGCGTCTGATCGGCTTGCGACGTGCCCGTATCCTGAGACGCGGAAGCGGAATTCTCATCCGTGGACGGCTGTTCCGGTTCCGGAGCCGATTCGTTTTTGCTTTCCGAACCTGCGCTTTCAGAAGCGGGACTATCCGACGCACCTTCCGGAGACTGCGATGTTTCCGAATTGTTTCCCGCACTTCCGCCGGCGCAGGCGAACATGGCCGCGGAAAGCGCGAGGACGATAAGGATCGAGATGAGTTTCTTCACTGTTTTCCTCCTGTTTGTCCGAAGGATCGCCAGACGGATTGCTTTTGCAAATCCGGACGCCCTTCCTTTTGTCGTTGTTATAAATCTACCATACTCTCATGCTGTTTTCAAGGTTTTCGGAACAGAAACAAGGCTTTTTCGATATGGTCGATTGATGCTATATCAGCACAAAATTCTTATTTTCCTTCTTCTCCGCCCGCCTTATCGGAAGCAAAATCCCCGGCCGGGGCCGGGGAATGCTCTGTTTCAGATGTAATCAGCTGAGCGTGATGTCGAGCACCATCATGAGGACGAAACCGAGCGAAAACGCGATCGTTCCCCAGTTCGAGTGCTTGCCTTTGGACATTTCCGGGATCAGTTCCTCCACGACGACG
>CACZRJ010000187.1 GCA_902783535.1 uncultured Ruminococcus sp.
ACGCGGACTGGCAATTCGGGACGGCTTTCCCGGAACTGCATGACGCGTTCCCCGATCTGGTGAATGAGGATGGAGTCGGATGGCTCTGCCGCCATGTTCGAAATCTTTGCCGGTACGTGGAGGATCATCCGAAAACCGTGAGCAAGCGGGCGCGAGAACACTGTGCTGTGCTTTCTTCCGGGTTTGAAGAAGCATGGCGCGAAAAAGTCGTGAAGATGCAGGTCCCCCTGTTCGCCCCGACCACCCGCGGAGCGTGGATCATCCGTTTCGACGACATCCTCGCCGATGCCATGGAACTCGGGCCGCTCCGGAACCGTGATTTCGATCTGCCGGACGAAACGGCTGAGAAACTGCTGGAACGTCTGCCGGAGAAGCTTCTTTTCCGAGCAGCGGAAACGCTCCTCAAATACTATGCCGCCAATCATTCGGACAGCACCGACTGGGTGGTCCTGCCCGTCACCAATTTCGACGCTTACTTCGGCAACACCAATTTCAGCCGGAAATGGCTCGCGCTGATCCCGGAGAGCATCCTCACCCGCGAAAGCAGCTTCGGTGTCTGCCGGTACCAAATCGCGCCTGATCTGCTTGAGGGGATCAAAGATAGGTTCGCAGGTTCCGAATGAAGGCTGAGAGAGCCGTCGAACATTTCTAACAGGATCTGCCCTCGTCAAAAAACGTTAGGATTCATGGCCTGAAATACCCCGTCGCGAAACGCGACTCCGTATTTCCCCGTCACCCGTAAACCGAAAAAATGCGGTATCGCGAATCACGACACCGTATAAACCGTTGTATTTATTATGTTTGAGACCCCGTCGCAAACCGCGATGGGGTCTCCCTGACGGCTCACGTCCGCGCGTGGGGCCGCTGTGTGCGTTCTTTAGCGCAGAGGCGTTTGGATCCGTCCCGGGTCGGTTTCGCCGCCAAATCGCCCGAGCGGGCGGACAGACGGAGGGATTTCCGTCAGTTCAACTGACGGTATTCGTCCTGCCGTTCTGCTCCTCATGAATACGAGGTCACGAACCGTTACGCCGTATCCAGCGTTGAAAGGATTGACTTTTGGAGGCGTAACGAAATGTGACGCCACCGCCCGGTGCAGTTTCTGCGGAACTCTTCAAGTGGGGACCTAACGTTTCGTTCGCCCCCCACTCGATTCTGCTGTCAATACGCCCTCGTGATTCGCGAGGGCGTATTGATCGTTGTCTTTATTGGCTTCGACACCCCCTAACGATTCGTTAGGGGGTATCGAGCTGTCACTACTTCTTCCATCGAGACGGCGTAACGAATCGTGACGGGGTCTCCCCCTGCCCTGTGTGCGCTCACAGCGGCGTTTTGGGCGGTCTTTCGCCGGGAGGGACGTTGGCCCTGGCTGGCGTCACACGCTCGCAAGATCGGGCCACACAGGGCGGACAGGGCGGATTTACCATGCCAGGACGTCCTCATCCGGGATCCTGATCTTCTTCATGAAGATATCCACCATCGTGATTTCTTCTCTTTCCATATCGAAGAACCCTTCCGGCAGATCGCTTCCCGGAGTGATATAGAATCCGCGGACGATTCTCCCGGCCTTTGTGACAATATTCACCGGCCCGGTTTCCCTCGGACGCGGGACGATGCCACCTGTGAGCACGGTGTACTGTTTTATGGCTTCCTCCAGGGTGCGGAAAACCATATCTTTCCCGTAAATGAAGGTTTTCTCTTTCGTATTCGTAATCATCACCCGCAGCTTGCCGTCCTCTCCGAACAGGACAGAGCGGACACGTTCTTCGGAGAGCCGCCATCCGTCCTTGCTTTTCCAGATGAAATAGACAGTATCCCCGGGACGGACGGGAAGAGATTCCAACAGCTTTTTATAGTCCATGATTCCTCCAACACTTTATGTCAATAGGCATTGATTTTGAGATCGGGGAAGAAAACTTCTGGCCTTCTTCCGACCTGTAGTGGGTACGATCATCTGACCACATCTTCCATCGGATCCGCTGTCAGGATTTCGAGCATCATCTGCGCGCCGAGGACGAAGCCCTTTACGAAGAGATCATGGTCGTTCTCTACGGAGAGATCGATCTCGGCTTGAGAAGCGTCATCGAACAGGGCTTTCTGTTCCGGGGACAGGGTTTCGATCAATTTCTCCTGACGCTCGGTTACCTCGGCCAGTAGTTTGGCGTAA